>NZ_JAMYKW010000006.1:0-233611 GCF_040317555.1 Mesorhizobium sp. M1406
GTCCATGCCTCTTCCTGTGGTGCGGGGTCTGCTGCTAACAGCCCCGTGCAACTGTTCAGGTTGATGGTTCACCGGTGGGAAGGGATCGAGCCATACCGCGGCCTGTCCTGTGAAAGGACGACCAGGATCCTCTCGGTCTCCTTCCCACTTCAAACATAGCATGGGAACAACACACAGGATCCTCGGGTCAAGCCCGAGGATGACGAAGGCGCGCTTCGATGGACAGTCTCCAATTGGCTTTTCCGGCGATTTCGGGCAAACCTCGTGGCCTGTAATCGTGATGGAGAAGCCTGATGTTCCGATGGGGTGTGTTGTCCACGGCCAAGATCGGCCGCGAGCATTTGTTGCCTGCAATGGTCGAGGCGGAGAACGGCGTGCTGTCGGCGATCGCCAGCCGCGACCTGTCGAAGGCTAAGGCACTGGCCGAGCGCTTCGGCGCCCGCCATGCCTTCGGCTCCTATGAGGACCTTCTCGCCTCCAACGAAATCGACGGCGTCTACATCCCGCTGCCGACCTCGCAGCATGTCGAATGGACGGCCAAGGCCATCGAAGCCGGCAAGCATGTGCTGGTCGAAAAACCACTGGCGCTCGACGCCAAGGATATTGCCCCACTGATCAAGCTGCGCGACGCCAAAAAAGTGCTGGTCTGCGAAGCCTTCATGGTCATCTACCACCCGCAATGGATCAAGGTGCGCGATCTCATCGCCAGCGGCACCATCGGCCGGCTGCGCCATGTGCAGGGCGCGTTCTCCTATTACAATGTCGACCCCAACAATATGCGCAACAAGCTCGATCTCGGCGGTGGCGCGCTGCCCGACATCGGCGTCTATCCGACCGTGTCGACGCGCTTTTCGACCGGCAAGGAGCCGCTGCGCGTGCAGGCGACGATCGAGCGCGACAAGAAATTCGGCACCGACATCTATTCCTCGATCCGTGCCGATTTCGGCGACTTCGAACTGTCGTTCTACCTGTCGACGCAGATGGCGGCGCGCCAGTTCATGGTGTTCCACGGCGAGAAGGGTTTCATCGAGGTGTTCTCGCCCTTCAATGCCGGGCTCTACGATCATCACCGCGTCGAACTGCACAACCAGAACCACACCGAGGCGCAGGTATTCCGCTTTCCCGGCACGCAGCAGTACCGGCTGGAGGTCGAGACCTTCGCGCGAGCGGCACAGGGCGGCAAGGAGCGCGTCTTCACACTGGAGGAATCCGTGCTCAACCAGAAGGTCATCGACGCCATCTTCCGCGCCGGCGGCAAGGATAGCTGGGAGACCGTCTAACGCATTGCTTTAGCCGGCTAATGGGGAGGGGAAAATGTCTGACGATGCGGACGTGATCATTGTCGGCGCCGGCCTTGCCGGGCTGGTTGCCGCCGCCGAACTTGCCGAGGCCGGCAAGAAAATCATCATCGTCGACCAGGAGACGGAGCAGTCGCTGGGCGGCCAGGCGTTCTGGTCGTTCGGTGGCCTTTTCCTTGTCGATTCGCCCGAGCAGCGGCGCATGCGCATCCGCGATTCGCATGATCTGGCGCTGGAGGACTGGCTGGGCACCGCTGCTTTCGATCGGCCGGAGGATTTCTGGCCGCGCAAATGGGCGGAAGCCTATGTCGGCTTCGCGGCCGGCGAGAAGCGCTCGTGGCTCCTGCAGCGCGGCCTGAAAATCTTCCCCGTCGTCGGCTGGGCCGAGCGCGGCGGCGGCAATGCCATCGGCCACGGCAATTCGGTGCCGCGCTTCCATATCACCTGGGGTACTGGTCCCGGTGTGCTCGAACCCTTCGTCCAGCGCGTGCGAGAAGCTCAGAAGCAAGGGTTGATCAGCTTCAAATTCCGCCACCGCGTCAACGAGTTGACCCGCACGGGTGCCACCGTCGACGGCGTGCGCGGCGACATCCTGCAGCCGAGCGCTGTCGAGCGCGGTCACAAGAGTTCTCGCGAAATATCAGGCGATTTTGCATTCCGAGCGCAGGCTGTGATCGTCGCCTCCGGCGGCATTGGCGCCAACCATCAGCTTGTCCGGGAAAACTGGCCGCAGCGACTGGGCGCGGCACCAAAGCGCATGATCACCGGCGTGCCCGACCATGTCGATGGCCGCATGCTGGCAATCACCGAGCAGGCCGGCGGCTCGATCATCAACCGCGACCGCATGTGGCATTATGTCGAGGGCATCAAGAACTGGGCGCCGATCTGGACCGACCATGCCATTCGGATATTGCCCGGCCCGTCATCGCTGTGGCTCGATGCGCGCGGCAAGCGGCTGCCGGTGCCGCTCTATCCCGGCTTCGACACGCTGGGCACGCTCAGCCACATCATGAGCACCGGCTTCGATTATTCCTGGTTCATCCTGACCAGGAAGATCATCCAGAAGGAGTTCGCGCTGTCGGGCTCCGAACAGAATCCCGATTTGACCGGCAAGAGTTGGCGCCAGGTGCTCGGCCGCGCCACCTCGGGCATCCCGGGTCCGGTGAAAGCCTTCATGGAGAAGGGCGAGGACTTTATTGTCGAGGCGGATCTGCCGACGCTGGTCGCGCGCATGAACGCGCTGGCCGGCGGCGAGCCGCTGCTGGAGCTGGCCCAGGTCGAGCGCGAAATCCGCGCCCGCGACCGGCAGCTCGACAATCCGTTCTCCAAGGACATGCAGATCACCGCGTTACGCGGCGCTCGCGCCTATCTCGGTGACCGGGTGATTCGCACGGCCAAGCCACACAAAATGCTCGATCCGGCAAATGGTCCGCTGATCGCGGTGCGCCTCAACATCCTGACCCGCAAGACGCTGGGTGGCCTGCAGACGGACCTCGACAGCCGCGTGCTGGGTGCCGATGGCCAGCCGGTCGCCGGGCTCTACGCCGTTGGCGAAGCCGCGGGGTTCGGCGGCGGCGGAGTGCATGGCTATGCGGCGCTTGAGGGCACCTTCCTCGGCGGCTGCATCTTTTCCGGCCGGAGCGCCGGCCGGGCGGCGGCCGCGGCCGTGCGATAAAGCCTAAACCGCGAGACGATAAATCCGCTCACCAGAGCCAGGCGCCTTGTCCGAGGGCGGCCGCCGCATCGATGATCCGGGTAAAACTCGCGCGGGCACGACCGACCGTGTGCCGGGCTCTGAGATAGCCGTGCACCAGGCCCTGTTCCTCGAACCAGTAAGCCCGTCCGCCGGCCGCGACGATGCGGTCGCGGTAGGCTTCGCCGTCAGACGACAGGGGGTCGCATTGCGCGGTGATCAGCACCGTCGGCGGCAGGTTGGCGAAATCGGCGTCGGCAAGCGGCGACTGCGTGATATCGCCGGTGCCGTCTCGCCCGCCGGTGCGGATGTTCTTGTAGAATTCAAGATCGCGCATGGTCAGCATCGGCGCTTCGGCATGCCTGAGATAGGATCCCTTCGACCGGTCGCCGCCGAGGCCGGGATAGATCAGCACCTGGCCGATCGGCCGTTTCGCGTGGCCGCGTGTCGCGTGGCTGACGGCAGCGGCAAGATTGCCGCCGGCACTGTCGCCGCAAAGCAGAATTGGGTGGTTGCGGGTGGAGGTGGCCCATTCGAAGGCGCTCATCACATCGTCGAAGGCCGCTGGATGCAGGTGTTCCGGCGCCAGCCGGTAGTCGACCGAGATCACCTCATAGCCGGTGCGGGCGCAGAGTTCGGCGCAGACATCGTCATGGCTGTCCAGCCCGCCGAGGATGAAGCCGCCGCCATGGAAATACAGCACCGTCACCGCTGCTTGGCGTGCGCTTCGGTAGATGCGGATCGGAATGTCGTGGGTGGGCGTTGCAATGGCGGACGTTTCGACCGTGACGCCGTCGGGATAGCCGGCAAAGAACTCGCGGCACATGCGGTCATAAATCTCGCGCTGCTGCGCGATCGTGAGATCGATCGTATCGGGCGGGTAATAGGAATTGGTCCGCTCGATGAAGGCCCAGGTCTCGGCGTCGATGAGGGTTTTGTAGTCGGTCATTGAGCCCAGGCACCCCCCTCTGTCCTGCCGGACATCTCCCCCGCAAGGGGGGAGATTGGCAGCGTTGATCGCGGCGCTCGTCTCACAGCGTTGACAGTTAGCGAAAGCGGAAACGACATCCGATCTCCCCCCTTGCGGGGGAGATGTCCGGCAGGACAGAGGGGGGTGTGACGGAACGCCATCATCTCGGCAAAAACCACTACTTCCCCTTCCATACAGGCTCTCGCTTTTCCGCAAACGCGCGAAAGCCTTCCATATTGTCTTCCGAACCGTAGAGCGCATCGACCGTCGGCAGCTGCCGGCGCGTCACCTTGTTCATCGCGTCCTGGAAAGTCAGCGCCTCGGCCACACGCGCCGTTTCCTTGATCGCGGCAAACACCAGCGGCGGGCCGCTGGCGAGCAGCCGCGCGATCTCCCACACACGCTCCTCGAGCTTTTCCTTGGGCAGCACTTCGTTGACCAGGCCCCAGCGATGCGCCTCGGCGACATCCATCCAGCGCCCGGTGAGCAGCAGGTCCATGGCGACATGGTAGGGAATGCGCTTCGGCAGCTTGATCGTCGCCGCGTCCGCCAGCGTGCCGGCACGGATCTCGGGCAGCGCGAAGGAGGAATGGTCGGAGGCGTAGATGAGGTCGCAGGACAGCGCCAGCTCGAAACCGCCGCCCACCGCCATGCCGTTGACGCAGGCGATGACTGGCTTGTTGAGATCGCGCAGTTCCTGCAACCCGGCAAAGCCGCCGACGCCATAATCGCCGTCGACCGCGTCGCCGCCGGCGGCGGCCTTGAGATCCCAGCCGGCGCAGAAGAACTTGTCGCCGGCGGTCTTGACGATGGCGACGCGCAAGCTGGGATCGTCGCGGAACGCCTTGAAGGTTTCGCCCATCAGCCGCGAGGTCTTGAGGTCGATGGCGTTGGCCTTGGGCCGGTCGAGCGTGACTTCGAGGATGGTGCCCTCGCGGCGGGTCGAGATGACGTCAGACATTCTTCTTGTCTCCCAGCACCAGCAGTGCGTCGGCGATCCAGGCGCCCTTGCCCTCGGCGCAGACGATCAGCGGGTTGATGTCGAGTTCCTCGATCTCGCCGGCATTCTCCTGCACGAAGGCGGCAATGCCCGAGATGGCGTCGATGGCTGCCGCGACATCGGCCTTCGGCCGGCCGCGATAGCCTTCGAGCAACGGATACAGCTTCAGGCCGCGCAACGCCGCCTCGATGTCGTCGCGGGTCGCCGGCAGCATCAGCGTGACGCTGTCGCGCAGCAGCTCGACCAGCACACCGCCTGTGCCCAGCGTCATCACCGCGCCGAACATCGGGTCGCGGGTGAAGCCAACGATCAGTTCGGCGACACCATCGCGCACCATACGCTCGACATAGAGCCCGGTGCCGAGCGGCAAGAGGTCATGCGCCGCGGTGCTGACGGACTCGGCGTCTTTGAGGTTGAGCCGCACCGCGCCGACCTCCGATTTGTGGGTGACGCCCAGCGCCTTCAGCGCCACCGGGAAGCCGAGCGCCATCGACGAGATCACCGCCTCGACCGCATTGGCGGCGCGTTCGCCTTTCGGCACCGGCAGGCCGGCCTCGATGAGGCGGGATTTCGCCTCGGCCTCATCGGGGGTGACGTGGTCGCCGGCAGGCGCGCCGGAGGCGGAGGTGTCGATCGGCTGTGCCTGCGGCTCGTGCCACGCCCAGCCGATGAAGGCCGCCGCCTGGGCGGCGTCCATGGCTTCGGAAATGCCGAACAACGGCACCATGCCGCGTGACATCAACTCGGCGGTATATTCCTCCGGCAGGTTCTCCGGCAGCGAGGAGACGATCGCGCCGTGCGCCTTGTTGGTCTTCAGCGCCGATTCGAAGGCGCGCAGCGTCGCCCACCAGTCGGTGACCGAGCAGCGGTCGGGGCGCGGGAAGTCGAGCACCAGCATGTTGAGGTCGAAGCCGCCCGACACCATGGCGGTGAAGGTGGCGGTCATCGCCGGCTCGTTGTTCCAGATGAAGGTGTGATAGTCGAGCGGATTGGCCACCGCGACGAGCGGCCCGAGTGTCGATTTGACATGGGCGCGGTGGGTGTCGCTGAGCATCGGGAAATTGACCCAGCGGCCTTCGGCACTGTCGGCCATGACGGAGGCCTCGCCGCCGGAGCAGCTCATCGACGACAGCCTATAACCGGGCAAAGGTCCGGTGATGTGCAGCAGCTTCAGCGCCTCGATGAAGGCGGGGATCGAATCGACGCGCGCAATGCCGAGCCGCCTCAGGAAAGCGCCCGAGGCCGCGTCCGAGCCGGCGAGCGAGGCGGTGTGCGAGACGGTCGCCTGCCGCGCCTGTTCGGAACGGCCGACCTTCATGGCGATGATCGGCTTCTTCAGCTCGCGGGCCCTCGCCGCCAGCCGTTCGAAGCCGGCTACGGAATCGAAGGCCTCGATGTGCAGGCCAAGCGAAGTGACCCGCTCGTCCTCGATCAGGCCGAGCGCCATTTCCGACAGGCCCGTCTGCGCCTGGTTGCCGGCGGTCATCAGAAAGGCGATCGGCAGGCCGCGCTTCTGCATCGTCATGTTGATGGCGATGTTGGACGACTGGGTGATGATGGCGACGCCCTTGCCGCCCTCGGCCAGTCGGATGCCGCCATGCTGGTCGGGCCACAGAAGCGCGCCGTCGGCATAGTTGATCAGGCCGTAGCAATTCGGCCCGATGATCGGCATTTGGCCCGCCGCCGCGACCAGCTCGGCCTGCAGCCGCTCGCCGTCGTCGTCGTAGGCTTCGGTCTCGAGGAAGCCGGCGGCAAAGCAGACGGCGCCGCCGGCACCGCGCTCGGCCAGCGCCTTGACCACTTCGATCGTCAAATGCCGGTTGACGCCGACAAAGGCGGCATCCGGCGCGCCCGGCAGGTCGGCCACCGAACGGTAGGCCTTGCGGCCGGCGACCTCATCCTTGGTCGGATGCACCGGCCAGATCTCGCCGGAAAAGCCCATCTTGATCGATTGCGCGACGACGGCCGCGGCCTGCGCGCCGCCGAAGACGGCAATCGATCTGGGGCGCAAAAGACGTTCGAGTTTATGCATGGTCATCTTTTCGTTTGAGCATCATCTTCTCCCATGCCGAACTCCGGCTTTGGGGATCATGCTCTAAGCCCCGAACGGACGCAGCAGCGCCCGCGAAATAATATGTCGCTGTATCTCCGAAGTGCCTTCCCAGATGCGCTCGACGCGGGCGTCGCGCCAGATGCGCTCCAGCGGCAGGTCGTCCATCAGCCCCATGCCGCCATGGATCTGGATCGCCTCATCGGCGACGAAGGCGAGCATCTCGGTGGCCTTCAGCTTGGCCATGGCCATGTCCTGATCGGTGACGGTGCCTTGATCGTACTTCCAGCCGGCTTCGAACACCATCAGGTCGGCGGCCTTCAGTTCGGTCGCCATGTCGGCGAGCTTGAACGACACGCCCTGGAACTTGCCGATCTGCTGGCCGAACTGCTGGCGCTGCGCGGCGTATTCGACGGCATGGCCAAGCGCCCGCTCGGCACGGCCGAGACAGGTGGCGCCGACCTGCAGGCGCGTGGCGCCGAGCCATGAATTGGCGACGTCGAACCCTTTGTGGACTTCGCCCAACACCTGGCTTGCGGGAAGCCGGCAGTCATCGAATTCGAGGATGGCGTTGGTGTAGCCGCGATGCGAGACGTTGCGATAGCCGTCACGAACGGTGAAGCCTTTGGTGCCCTTGTCGACGAAGAACGCGGTGATCTTCTTGCGTTTGCCGCGCGCCGACTCTTCCTCGCCCGAGGCCATGAAGACGATGGCGAAGTCGGCCAGATCGGCGTGGCTGATGAAATGCTTGGTGCCGTTCAGCACCCAGTCGTCGCCATCCTGCACGGCGGTCGCCTTCATGCCGCGCAGATCGGAGCCGGCGCCCGGCTCGGTCATCGCCAGGCAGTCCCATTTCTCGCCACGGATACAAGGGAACAGGTACTTCTCGCGCTGCTCGGGCGTACCGGCCAGGAGGATGTTGGAGGGCCGCGCCACGCAGGTCCAGTGCAGCGCATAATTGGCGCGGCCGAGTTCCTTCTCGTAGAGCAGCCATGTCACCGTATCCAGGCCCGCGCCGCCGACATCGGCCGGCATGTTGGCGGCATAGAGCCCGGCCTCGATCGCCTTGGCCTTGATTTCCTCGATCAGCTCGCGGCGCAGCACGCCGGTGCGCTCGACCTCGCGCTCATGCGGGTAAAGCTCGTTCTCGACGAACGCCTTCGTCGTCTCGACGATGAGCTTCTGTTCCTCCGACAGCCCGAAATCCATGCTCTCAGCCTTTCTTCTTGCCGGTCTTTTTCTTCGGGTTTTCGGCTTTCTTCACCGGCTTCAACGCCTTGGCTTTCTCGGCGGCCTTGGAGGCCGTAGGCTTCTTCGCCGCCAGCTTGGCCAGTTGTTTGGTATAGTCCTTGTGCAGGGCGCCGGCGCCCCAGCCCTTGCCTTTGTTCTGCTTCGACAGCGCCTCCATGATGGCGACCAGGTTGTCGTCGCGGATCTTTTCGAGCTCGCGGATCGACAGCCCATGCGCCTGGTCGTCCGACTGCGTGGCGATCAGCTCGACCAGCTCGTCGTTGAATTCTGGCACGTCCATCAGCTTGGTCCATGGCCATTTCAGGCACGGCCCGAACTGCGCCATGAAGTGGCGCATGCCGGCCTCGCCGCCGGCGACGCGATAGACCTGGAACATGCCCATCTGCGCCCAGCGCAGGCCAAAGCCGTAGCGCATGATGTCGTCGAGTTCCTCGACGGTGCAGATGCCGTCCTTGATCAGCCACAACGCCTCGCGCCATGCCGCTTCGAGCAGACGGTCGCCGACAAAGGCCTCGATCTCCTTGCGGATGACGACAGGCTTCATGCCGATCGAGGCATACATTTCCTTGGCAACCTCGATCGCCTCGGGAAAGGTCTGCTCGCCGCCGACGATCTCGACCAGCGGCAGGAGATAGACCGGGTTGAACGGATGGCCGACGACCAGTCGCTCCGGATGCTTCTTCATCGCCACCTGCATGTCGGTCGGCTTGATGCCGGAGGTCGAGGAGCCGACAATGGCGTTGGCCGGCGCGTGGGCGTCGATCTCGGCCAGCACGCGGTGTTTCAGGTCGAGCCGCTCGGGCACGCTTTCCTGAATGAAATCGGCATCGGCAACCGCCTCGGCGATGGTCTTGGCGAAGGTCAGCTTGCCCTCCTTGGGCAGTCCGCCGGGCACCATCTGCTTGTAGGCGCGGCGCGCGCCCTTCATCACTTCGCCGACCTTACGCGATGCCTCGGGATCGGGATCGAAGATCGACACGTCGATGCCGTTGAGCAGCAGGCGCGCCACCCAGCCGGCGCCGATGACGCCGCCACCGATGGCGGCTGCCTTGTTGATAATGCTCATGCGGAGGCTCCGGTTCTTGTCTTGGCTGTTGTAAGGTCGATGAGAGGCACGCGCTCGCCGGCGCGGACCACGGAGGCGTCGTAGGCCTTGCGGGCAAACACCTCGAGCACGAAGGGCCGGAAGAAGTCGATCGGCAGGGTGTCATAGTCGGGGTCGAAGCTCGACTGGTCCCAGCGTTCGCAAAACTGATCGCAATCGTCGAAATAGGCGTGGCCGGCGAAGCGATCGCGCGCATGGCGGTTGCCGCCCAGATGATGGGCATAGTAGAGCCGCTGGAAGTCGCCATGCTTCTCCACCACCCAGGTGCATTGTTCGCGCACGAAGGGTTTCAGGATCGAAGCAGCATATTCGTCGTGATTGTAGGGCGCGTAGATGTCGCCGATGTCGTGCAGCAAGGCACAGGCGATCCAGTCGGTGTCGGCGCCGTCACGCCAGGCGCGCGTCGCCGCCTGCAGCGAATGGCCGAGCCGGGTGATCTTGTAACCCGACAGGCCCTCGTCGAGCTGGACCAGCGCGTCGAGCAGCCGCTCGCCGGTCCTGGCCGCATAGTCGATCTCATGCGCGGTCAGGAAATCGTAGTCGTCCCGGTCGCCATCCTTCATCGCGGTGAATTTGACGGTAGTCATGCCGACCCTCCCGGCGAATGAACCTTCCTGTTTGAGCATGATCTTATCCGAAAACCGGTTCCCACTTTTCGGGATCATGCTTATGCCGCGATCGGCGCCCGCTTGGTGAGGTTGAGCTTCTGCCGGACCTCTTCCGGCCCAAGAATCCTGGCGCCGAGATTGGTGACGATGCTGGCGGCGCGTTCGACCAGTTGTGCATTGGTCGCCAGCACGCCCTTGTCGAGCCACAGATTGTCTTCCAGGCCGACCCGGACATTGCCGCCGGCCAGCACGGCGGCGGCGGCATAGGCCATCTGGTTGCGGCCGATGGCGAAGGCCGACCAGTTCCAGGTCGACGGCACATTGTTGACCATGGCCATGAAGGTGTTGAGATCGTCGGGCGCGCCCCAGGGCACGCCCATGCAGAGCTGTACGAGCGCGTCGGGATTGAGCACCTTTTCCTCGACCAGCTGCTTGGCGAACCACAAATGGCCGGTGTCGAAGGCCTCGATCTCCGGCTTGACGCCGAGCGCCGTCATCATGCCGCCCATGGCGCGCAGCATGCCGGGCGTATTGGTCATCACATAGTCGGCCTCGGCGAAATTCATGGTGCCGCAGTCGAGCGTGCAGATTTCCGGCAGGCACTGACGCACGTGTTCCATGCGGTTGGTGGCGCCGCCCATGTCGGTGCCTTTTTCGTTGAGCGGCAGCGGCGCTTCCGGCGAGCCGAACACCATGTCGCCGCCCATGCCGGCGGTCAGGTTCAAGATGACGTCGACTTCCGCCGCGCGAATACGCTCGGTCACTTCGCGATAGAGATGCACGTCGCGCCTGGGCTTGCCGGTTTCGGGGTCGCGCACATGACAGTGGACGATCGCAGCGCCCGCCTTGGCCGCATCGATGGCCGAATCGGCGATCTGCTTGGGCGAGCGCGGCACGTGCGGGCTGCGATCCTGCGAGCCGCCGGACCCGGTCACGGCACAGGTAATGAAAACCTCACGGTTCATCGCAAGCGGCATGGAACTCTCCTCCGAATAGAACAAGCCATGCATGTCGCCCAAAAGTGGGAACCGGTTTTGGGATGACGACATGCACAAGAGCTGACCCACAATGCCCGACTTGCCGAAAACTGTTTTGCGTTTTACGAAGCTTCCATGACGAAAGGCGAAAAACCGACGATCTTTTGCGCCGAGCGCTCTCCGCTCAAGGTGACGCTGCTGGTGTTTTCCGGCTCATCGATTATGTGCGTGGCGTCGGCCGTCGATCCGCTGCGCGCCGCCAACCGTATTTCCGGCGAGACCCTGTTCGATTTCAGGCTAGTCTCGGTGACCGGCGAGGCTCCGGTCACCACATGCGGCCTGCCGGTGGCGGTCAGTGGCCGCTTCGATGCGGGCGAGCCAACCGACGTTCTTGTCGTCGTCGCCGGCTTCGGCACCCAGAATTATGCGACGTCGGCTCTGTTGTCAGGCCTGCGCAGGGCGGCGCGGACGGCGCGCGCTTGCGGCGGCGTTGAAGCCGGCACCTGGCTGGTGGCGCGCGCCGGCTTGCTGGAAGGGCGCAGCGCCACCACCCACTGGGAGGACATGGAGGATTTTTCCTCGGCCTTCCCCGGCGTCGACGTGCGCCCGGACCGCTATGTCATCGACGGGCCGGTGTTCACGTCGGGCGGCGCGTCGCCGACCTTCGACCTTATGCTGCATTTGATTCGCACGCGGCTCGGCATGGCCGTCGCGCTCGATGTCGCCAGCGTCTTCATCTACGACCAGGCGCGTGCCGCGACCGACGCCCAGCCGCTGGTCTCGCTCGGCCGGCTCGACGGCTACGATCCGCGGCTGGCGCAAGCCATTCGGCTTATGGAATCGCATGTCGACCAGCCGCTCACCATAGAAGCGGTGGCAAAACGCGCCGGGGTGACGGCACGTACGCTGGAAAGCATCTTTCGCAAGTCGATCGGCGAGACGCCAGGCGCCTATTATCTCAGGCTGCGCCTCGGTGCTGCCCGCAGGCTGGTGGTCGACACCAGGGTGGCGATGGCCGATATTGCCGGGCGGACCGGATTTTCGTCCGCCGCGGCGTTTTCGAGGGCTTTTTCACGGGCTTTCGGCGAAGCGCCGGTCAGGCTGCGCCGGGGCTGAGTGCATGTCACCCAAAAGTGTATTTCGGTTTTGGGACAATGACATGCACAAAATCGGAAAGATCAGGCAGCGTCCTGGTGATCGCTGCCGCTGTCGATTTGCGAGCGCATCTGTCTGGCAAGATGGGTCTCGAAGCGGCTGGCCACGGCGCGGTCCCATTCGTTCGAGCGGTGTGTGCCATCCTTCGGATGCGGCATTGCCATCAGCCTGTCGATGATCGATCCGGCCTCGCCCGCTGAGAGCAGGGCGTCGATTTCACGTTCGTTCTGCATATCGGGTCGCCTCCTTCTTCCTCTCCCGCCACGAGCCGGTCTTATACGAGATACGTGACGGCAGTTTGAAGGCAAGAGCGAGGTCATTGAAGGGCGCCAAAGGGCAAAACCGTGTCGTCGCACCCGTCCTTGCGCAAAGTTTGTTCCCGCGTCCGGGCAGGCCAGGTCAAGGACAGATCTAAAGCCGCTTTTCGAACAGCAGGCAGCCGAGGATCTATGTGGTCCTCGGCTGCCTGTCGCGAAAAGGGCTGACTAGAGCATTACCGATCTAACGCTTTGTTTTGACGCAATTCCGGACGGAAAACCGCTTCACACTTTTCCTGGAATTTCTCTAGCAGGAAGCGATTGCCGCGGCTTTCAGTCAGACGTGGTGGATATCGGTCCAGAGGTCGGACTTCACACGTACCGGTTGACGATGTTTTCCAGCAGTTCCTGGCGGCCCGACCTTGGCTGCGGCTCGATCTTCTTCTTGACGACGCGCTCGGCGATATCTTCCAGCGTGCGCTTGCCGGACAGCATCGCCTTGCCCTCGGCCGTGTTCCAGCCGGCATAGCGTTCGGCCAGCGGTGCGGACAGCGCCTTGTCCTCGACCATCCGGGCCGCCGCCTTGAGGCCGCGTGCGCAGGAATCCATGCCGCCGATATGACCGATCAGCAGATCCTGCGGATCGAGCGACTGGCGGCGCAGCTTGGCGTCGAAATTGGTGCCGCCGGTCTTGAAACCGCCGGCCTGCAGGACCTGGTAGTAGGCCAGTGCCATTTCAGGCACGTTGTTGGGGAACTGGTCGGTGTCCCAGCCCGACTGGTAGTCGTTGCGGTTCATGTCGATCGAGCCAAAGACGCCGAGCGCATTGGCCAGCGCCAGCTCGTGCTCGAAGGAATGACCGGCCAGGATGGCGTGGCCCTGCTCGATGTTGAGCTTGACCTCTTTCTCCAGCCCGAAGCGCTTGAGGAAGCCGTAGACGGTGGCGACATCGTAATCGTACTGGTGCTTGGTCGGCTCCTGCGGCTTCGGCTCGATCAGGATGGTGCCCTTGAAGCCGATCTTGTGCTTGTAGTCGACGACGAGGCTGAGGAAGCGGCCGGCCTGCTCCTGCTCGCGGGCAAGGTCGGTGTTGAGCAGCGTCTCGTAGCCCTCGCGCCCGCCCCACAGCACGTAGTTCTCGCCCTTCAGCCGCTTGGTGACGTCAATGCAGCTTTTCACCGTCGCCGCCGCATAGGCAAAGACATCCGGATCGGGATTGGTGGCGGCGCCCGACATGAAGCGGCGATTGGAGAACAAATTGGCCGTGCCCCACAAAAGCTTGACGCCGGTCTGCTTCATCTTTCCGGCGAAGTAGTCGGCGATCTCGTCGAGGCGGGCCGCACTTTCGGAAAAATCCTTGCCTTCCGGCCGTACATCGGCGTCGTGGAAGCAGAAATAGGGCGCACCGAGCAGCGAGAACATCTCGAAGGCGACATCTGCTTTCAGTTTCGCCAGTTCCATCGTGTCGGTGCCGCCGGCCTTGGGAAACCACGGCCGGTCGAAGGTCTGGCCGCCGAATGGATCGCCGCCCGGCCAGGCAAAGGAATGCCAGTAGGCGACGGCGAAGCGCAGATGGTCTTCCAGCCGCTTGCCGGCGACGACCTCGTCGGGATTGTAGAACCGGTAGGCCAGCGGATTGGTCGAATCCGGCCCCTCATATTTGATCTTCTTGATGTCGCCGAAAAATCCGCTGCTCATGTTTTTTCCTCTCGAATAGTTCGACCTGATTACGTCAGGTAATTCGCCTTGATTACCTCAGGCGTAATTGGTTTCGTTCGTCCGCTGGTCGAAAAGGCTCGTGTCAGAACCGTCAAACAAAGGAGACAGACCATGACCGACCTCAACAAGATCGCCCAAAACTACATCACCGCCTGGAACGAAAGCGATGCCGAGCGCCGGGCCGACTTGCTCAAGGCGACCTTCACCGAAGACGTCAGCTATCGCGATCCGCTCATGCAGGGCGACGGCCATGAGGGCATCGCGGCTCTGATCGGCGGCGTGCAGCAGCGCTTTGCCGGGTTTCGCTTTTCGCTGAAGGGCACGCCGGACGGTTTTGCCGACAAGATACGCTTCTCGTGGAATCTCGGACCCGAGGGGACGCCTTCGGTGATCGAAGGCACCGATATCGGCGTCATCGAGAACGGCCGCCTGAAGAGCGTCACCGGTTTTCTCGACAAGGTCCCGGCGCAGTGAGGACTTCTGGGGGAGGCGGGCGTGAAGCACCCCCCTCTGGCCTGCCGGCCATCTCCCCCGCAAGGGGGGAGATTGGTTGGCGTCCGCGCCACCGCCAATCATCCACCTTGCAGGACTGGCATACCCGCCAACGCTGCTAATCTCCCCCCTTGCGGGGGAGATGCCCGGCAGGGCAGAGGGGGGTGCCTCGCGCTCATTCACGCGGTCACGCCCCTGATTGCCGGGTAGAGCGACCGGTAGCGCTGATACGCATCCGCATACGCCCCAGCGAGCGCAGCGTCCGGTTCAACGGTAGCATCCGTGCTGGGCGCCGTGCACACAGCCAGCGGATCGGCACCCGTCGCCGCGATCAGGCCGAGCCGCGCGGCGCCAAAGGCGGCGCCGAAGTCGCCGTCGGCGGGAATGTCGACGGGCAGTTGAAGCGCGGTGGCAATCGCCTTCAGCCAGTAGCGCGAGCGCGAACCGCCGCCGATCGCCGTCACCCGCGTCAAGGTCGTGCCGGCCTTGGCCAGGGCTTCGAGGCTGTCGCGGAAGGCAAAGGCGACGCCCTCCAGCACGGCCTGCGTCAGCACGGCACGGCTCGATTCGTGCGCCAGCCCGGTGAACGCGCCGCGAATGGCGGAATCATTGTGGGGTGTGCGCTCACCCGAGAGATAAGGCAGGAAGGACACGCCGCTGGGTGTCTTCAATGTGTCGCCGAGTTCGGCGGTCAGTTCGCCGGCGGCTTTGCCGGTGATTTCGGACAGCCAGTTCAGCGAATCGGTTGCCGACAGGATGACGCCCATCTGGTGCCAGGTGTTCGGAAGCGCGTGGCAGAAGGTATGCACGGCACTTGCCGGGTTGGGCAGGTAGGACGCGTTGGCGGCAAACAGCACGCCCGATGTGCCGAGCGAGACGAAGGCGTGGCCGGCGCCGACCGTGCCCATGCCGCAGGCAGAGGCCGCATTGTCACCGGCACCGCCGGCGATCGGAATGCCGGCCTGGACGCCCCATTTCGAGGCCAGTTCGACACGCAGCGCGCCTGCCTTCTCCGTACCCTCGACCAGCGACGGCATCTGCTTTTCATCGAGCGATGTCGCAGCGAGCAGTTCCGCACTCCAGCGGCGCTTGCCGACATCGAGCCATGACGTGCCGGCGGAATCCGACATTTCCGAAATGTGTTCGCCCGTAAGCCAGAGCCGCAGGAAATCCTTGGGCAGCAGCACTTTCGCGACCTTGGCGAAGACTGCGGGCTCGTTGTTCTTAACCCAGGCAAGCTTGGGCGCCGTGAAACCGGGAAAGACGATGTTGCCGGTCAGCGCGCGGAAGCGCGGATCGGCGTCGAGGACGGCGGCCTCGGCATGGCTGCGCGTATCGTTCCACAGGATGCAGGGGCGCAGCACCTTGTCGGAGGCATCGAGCAGCGTTGCGCCATGCATGTGGCCGGACAGGCCGATACCCTTGACCGCGGCGAACTCCCCGGGATGCCTGGCCTTGAGATCGGCAATCGCCTCTTCGCAAGCGCGGATCCAGTCGTCGGGGTTCTGTTCCGACCAGCCTGGATGCGGCCGCGACACGTCGATCGACGCATGGCCGGAACCGATGACGGTTTGCCCGGCATCGATGAGCAGCGCCTTGACGCCCGATGTCCCGAGATCGAGGCCGAGATACATGGTTTCCTCCCCTTGCCATTAATTTTTTCGGGTCCCGAAATAATATGGCTTGGTCAGTTTCTAAGACAAGATCGGTCGCGGGTCAATTCTCTGACAAATCGGCGGCACGCCGGGAAAGCAGCGCCGACAGCGGACTGTCGGGTCGCGCCATCGACCGTTCTGCCGTCAGCGCCCGGGCAAGCGCACCCTCACCGGCGCGCAGGGCCGCCTCGATCAGTGTCAGGTCGATGACGTCGCGTTGGGCGTGGCTGCCGCCGAAACGGTGGGCGATCGCCCGGATCGGCCGGATCAGGCGTACGGTCTCGGCATAGCTGCCCTCACCGAATGCCTTGATGGCGAGCGTGAGGGGATGGCCGACATCCCTAGTGAAATCCGCATTGTCGTCGTTGCCATGCATGGCCTCGCGCTGCGTGTCGAGCAGGGTCCGAGCCGGGGCTTCGAGCCCGGCGCCGACAAACGCCATCATCGCGTGGGCATCGTTGAAGGCATAATTGCCGGCGCCGGCGTTGCGCCAGTTTGCGGCGATTGCCGTCCAGCGGTCGCCGACATCGATGCAGCCAAGATAAAGCCGCCACAGGATTGCCGACGCATCGACCATGTTGAGCGCCATCGTCGATTGCACGCTGTAGATGGGGCCGTCATAGAGCGCCAGCACTTCGTCCGTTTCACCGAGATCATAATGGAACAGCGCCAGGTGCCACCAATTGTGCACCTGCAGGAAGCTCTCCCTTGTCCACGCCTCAGGGTTGGCGCGCATCCAGGCGATGCCATCCCTTTGCCGGCTTTGCATTTCCATGACATGGGCGACGGCATGCTGCGCCCAGCCGTCTCGCGGCTCCATGTCGACTGCCGAGCGGCCAAGCTGTTCGGCCCTGATATAGTCACCCATTTCCTCCAGCCCGAAGGCCTGCATGCCGAGCATGGCGTGATAGCCGGGCATGCCGCTTTGCCAGGACGGCAGGGCACGGGCGATGCGGTCGCGCAGCATGCGGGCATTGCCGGTGAAGAAATCGATCTGGTGGCCGACCTGCAGCGCCACCCCGTCGCGCGGGGTCTCGATGGTGATATCCTCAAGACCGCGGCTGGCTTGATGCCAACGCCCGTTGGCGAGATGACCGAGAGCCGAGACATGCGCCTGCTCGCGCGCGGTCGCGGCAAGCGGCAGTGCCGTCTCATGGCACGCCTTGGCCACGGCCGTCGCCTCCCGCTCGGTCGCAAGGCCGAACAGATAGCCCTTGAAGACATGCGCCATGACAAAGCCCGGATCTTCCGCGATGGCGCGGTCGATGGACGCCACGGGATCGCCGATGAAGCACTGCAGTTGACGCACTGCCTGGCTGTAGGGCGTGACTCCCGCCTCCGTTGCACCCGAAAGCGTCAGGCCGAATACGTCCCTGATTGCCATGCGATGTCCTTTCATCGACCCGTGACAGGCCCTCGATCCTTCGGCCCAAGGCGATCCTAAAGCATGGGCCACGGACACGCCAACCACGCGCGCTGCGTTTGCCGCATGCGTGCTGGATCCATCCGCCGGGAACACCGTTTACACCTGCGATAGCGGCGACTCGGGCGGCAGACCGAGGCGTGATCGCCAAGGTGACGGACAAGGTCAGCATCTTCGCCACCGGCGACTACACCACCAATCCTGGCGGCGACAAACGCCGTATCCTCGAAGGCAATTTCGGCTTCAGCGTGAAATGGTGAGGCGAAGGTGTGCTGATATTCAGGTGATGCCGGTTTGCCACGGCTGTTTTCGCTGACCGCCGAAGTTGGCGCTGCGCGATGAACGAATCCAACCCCTACCTCAGTTACCCGAACGCATCGCCACCGTGGCGATGCCGGCGCCGACCAGCAGCGTGCCGCCGGTGCGATTGAAGATGCGGATCGCCTTGGGATTGCGCACGACGTTGCGTGCGCGTGCCGCGATCAGCGCATAGCCGAAGGCATTGGCGAAGGCGAGCGCCAGGAAGGTCGTCTCGAAGATCAGCATCTGCGTCCAGAAATCGGCGTGCCGGTCGAGGAACTGCGGCAGGAAGGCAACAAAGAAGGTGATGCTTTTCGGGTTGAGCGCGGTGACCAGCCAGGCATGCGCCATCATCTTGGCCGACGACACCGCATCGGTGCGCGGTTCGGCTTTCAGCGTGCCGCCGGCACGAAACAGTTTCACGCCGAGATAGATCAGATAGCCGGCGCCGATCAGCTTCAGGATGGTGAAGACGGTCGCCGAGGCGGCCAGCAGCGCGCCGATGCCCAGCATCGACAAGGTCATCGCGGTGAAGTCGCCAAGCGCCACCCCGACGGCCATCGGCAATGCGGTGCGCCAACCCTGGCCCAGCGCGTAGGACACGACCAGAAGGATGGTTGGGCCCGGAATGATGAGAAGGATCGTCGATGCGGCGGCGAAGGCGGCCCAGTTTTCGAAGGACATGCTCGTCTCCGTTGAGCGTAAAGAAGAGGATAAATCCTTGGGTCCGGAAGAATGTAAAGAGGCGATTCCCTAATTCGCCAACGGCGGACCGGTGTCAGTTCGCGCCGCAAACGCAGGCTGAGCAAGGTGTCTTCACGCTTTATCAACCATGAATGATGAAAATGCCTGCTATCCGGCCGGACCGTGCTTCCCGCCGACAGCGTAGGGTTTGGGTATATGGGTGAGTTGCCGCAGGGTCTGACGCCGCCGCGAAATGGCGACGCAATCGAAATCGATCATCATCTTTCCCGCCGCGCCATCCTGTCGGGGGCAGGGGCGCTCGCACTGCTCGGCGCCGCCGGTTGCTCGACCTCGGGTGGCGGCCTGCCGGCGCTCGAGCTCGACGGCGTCACCACCGGTTCGGTGCCGCCGATGCGGCCCGCGATCAGCGTCGACAAGAACATCACCAGCCCCGGCGTCATGTATGCGGCGCTGACCGACGGCGGCTTTAACGTGCCGGAAGTGCCCTATTTGAAGGTCAAGCCGGAATTCCGCCGCCAGATCGTCGTCGACACGACAGGCGAGGCGCCCGGCACCATCGTCGTCCACCTGCAGGAGCGCATGCTCTATCTCGTCCAGCCGGGTGGCGATGCCATCCGCTACGGCGTCGGCATCGGCAAGGACGGCTTCCGCTGGTCCGGCCGCGCCAACATCCAGTACGGCAGGGAATGGCCGACCTGGACGCCGCCGCCCGAAATGATCGTCCGCAAGCCGGAACTGGTGAAATGGCAGGCCGGCCAGCCCGGCGGCCTGACCAACCCGCTCGGCGCGCGCGCCCTCTACATCTACCAGGACGGCAAGGACACCGGCTATCGCATCCACGGTTCGCCCGAATGGGCGAGCATCGGCCAGGCGATGTCGTCGGGTTGCGTGCGCCTGATCAACCAGGACATCATCGACCTCTACAGCCGCGTCTCCAAGAAAAACCCGGTGGTGGTCGTCTGACACGTCACCCGCTCCACTCTTCCGTTGCGCGATAGCAAAAGACAGGCGAATGTGCCTGCAAATTCATCGCTCGGGAGACGTCAGGAATGGCCGGAACTTTTGTCATCGCGCAGGGCGGCGGCCCAACCGCCGTCATCAACCAGACGGTCGTCGGGGCGACGCTGGAGATCCGCAAGCGGCATCCCGGTGCCAAGGTCCTCGGTTCCATCCACGGCGTGCGCGGTATCCGTGACGGCAACTATGTCGACCTTTCCGCGATTCCCGAGGACCGGCTGCGGCTGATTGCCGGAACGCCCAGTGCAGCCCTTGGCTCGACGCGCGACAAACCGGATGCCGCCTATTGTGACGTCATCCTCAACGGATTGAAGAAGGTGGGCGCCGACGCCTTCATCTATATCGGCGGCAACGACACGTCGGGCACGCAGCAGATCCTGACCGATGCCGCAGGCGGCACGATCGCCTTCGTCCACGCGCCGAAGACCATCGACAATGACCTCGAGGAGAACGACCACACGCCGGGCTTCATTTCGGCGGCCGAGTTCGTCGCTGGCGCCTTCCTGTCCGTCGACCTCGATTTTCGCGCCCTGCCCGGCATCTATGTCGGCATCGTCATGGGTCGGCATGCCGGCTTCCTGACCGCGGCCGCCGCGGCATGGCAGCTCGACCCCGACAGCGGCCCGCACCTGGTCTATGTGCCCGAGCGCCCCTTCTCGGCCGCCGGTTTCATCGACGACGTGCGCGCCACGCTCGATCGCCACAAACGCTGCATCGTCGCCGTTTCGGAAGGTGTCGGCACCGCCGATGGCAAGGCGCTGGTCGAAAGCCTGGTGCCGCCGGACAAGCTCGAGCGCGACGCGCATGGCAACGTCAAGCTGTCGGGCAGCGATCTGCCGGCCGCACTCGAGCGCGCACTGGCCGAAGGCCTGCCCGGCAAGCGCGCCCGCGTCGACGCGCTCGGCTACATGCCGCGCGGCTATATCGGCGCCATTAGCGCGGTTGACGCGCGGGAGGCTTTCGATGCCGGCGCCTTCGCGGTTGCCGTCGCCGAACAGGGCGGCGGCTCGGTGGCGCTGCAGTATGACGGCACCAAAACGGTGCTGAAGAAGGTGCCACTGAAGAACGTCGCCGGCAAGACCCGCCACATGCCGGACGATTTCATGAAGCCCGATGTCAATCAACTGTCCGATGCCGGTATGGCTTATCTCAAGCGGCTGGTTCCGGAAAAATACAAGGTCGGAAAGCCCTTCGTCTGATGCTGGGTCACAGCTGATGCCGGAGTGGTTCAGCAAAAGCATCATCGACGACAAGATGACGATGCTGACCGAACCGTTCGTGCATGAGTACCTGCGTGCCAACATCTGGCATCTGCGCGGCCGCGACGCCGACCTTCTGGTCGATACCGGCATGGGCATCCGTCCGCTGGCGCCTGAGATCGACACGCCCGACGGCAAGCCGCTGCTGGTCGTCGCCACCCACATTCATCTCGACCATGTCGGCTCGCTGCACGAATTTCCGTGGCGAGCAGGGCCAAGGCACAGCGCGGAACAGTTCGAGAGCATGGATGAGGCGGCGACCTACGCTTACATGTTCCGTGATCTCGAAGCCGCCGTTTCGAAAGTGCCGGTGCCGGGCTGGAAGGCTGCCGACTACAAGATCCCGCCCGCGCCGCTGACGCGAACCCTGGACGAGGGCGACATCGTCGATCTCGGCGACCGGCAATTCCGTGTGCTGCATCTGCCTGGCCATTCGCCGGATTCGATCGCGCTGTTCGACGAGGCCGACGGTCTGTTCTTCAGCGGCGACGCCATCTACGACGACACGCTGATCGACGATCTGCCCGATTCGGACCGAACGGCCTATATCAGTACGATGCAGCGCCTGCTCGACCTGCCGATCCGCATCGGCCATGGCGGCCACGGTTCGAGCTTCGACAGCAAGCGCATGCACGACATCGCCACCGCGTATCTAGGGCGAACCGGCGGGATCTGATGCCCCGGCGGGACAGGGAACACCGGACTGGCGCGGCGCCTGACGACATCGTGACCAGCCGTCATACGGAAATTAAATCTTCGTAAGGTTGCCCGAAAACCCTAAATCGGGCCAATCCACGTCCTAGATGCAGAGCTGTCGATCCGGTCGGCTGCCATGCCAGGCGAGACGGGCATTCGCGACGTTCGACACGCCGAATGGCCGGTTTCCCCACAAGGAGACCTCCACGGCGACCGATCAACTCTCGCCCGGACAAACGACCATGTCAGACATAATTCGCAGACATCGCGTCGCGGCCTTGCTGGGCGCTGCGCTGATCATATCTCCTTTCGTCATGTCTTTCGCTCAAAGCGAAGGTAACACTGTTCCGACGACCCAGACACCTGTCGCCGGCCTCACCGCTCCCAACGGCTCGTTCGCCCCCATCGTGGCGGCCGACAAGCCGGCAGTGGTAACGATCACCACCGTCATGAAGGCAGAGCCTGGAACGACGAGCGATGTCTCTCCCTTCGACGGCGGCTCGCCTTTCGACGACTATTTTCGTCAGTTCTTCGGTGACCAGGGCATGCCGATGCCCAAGACACCGCCACAACAGCAACCGCAGCGTGCCGAAGCGCTGGGTTCCGGCTTCATCGTGGGCGCGGATGGTATCATCGTCACCAACAATCACGTCATCGATGGTGCCTCCTCGATCAAGGTTGCGCTCGATGACGGCACCGAACTCCCCGCCAAGCTGGTCGGCCGCGATGCCAAGAACGATCTCGCCGTCCTCAAGGTCAAGTCGGACAAACCCCTGCCGACTGTCAAATGGGGTGATTCCGACAAGCTCATGCCAGGCGACCAGGTATTGGCCTTCGGCAACCCGTTCGGCATCGGCACCACCGTCACCGCAGGCATCGTTTCGGCCCGCGGCCGGGATTTGCACAGTGGCCCGTTCGACGACTTCATCCAGATCGACGCCCCGATCAATCATGGAAATTCCGGCGGACCGCTAGTCGATGTCGCCGGCAATGTCGTCGGCATCAACGCGGCGATCTATTCGCCCAATGGCGGCAGCGTCGGCGTTGGCTTCGCCATCCCGTCCGACCAGGCCCAGAAGGTTGTCGCCAAGCTGATGAAGGACGGCTCGATCCAGTATGGCTACCTCGGCGTCGAGATCCAGCCGGTGACGGCGGATGTGGCGAGCGCAATCGGCCTCGATCATCCCGCCGGCGCGCTGGTTTCGCGGGTCAATGACGGCTCGCCGGCCGCCAGGGCCGGAGTCGAGGCCGGCGACGTCATCACCAGCTTTGCCGGACAGGATGTGAAGGATCCCAAGGACCTGTCGCGGGCGGTCGCCGATGTCACGCCTGGCGCCAGGGAGACCCTGAACATCTGGCGCAATGGCAAGGCCGTGGATATTTCCGTCGATATCGGGCGCAACACCGACGACGTGAAGACCGCGTCGCTGGACGACGGGTCCGGCGCGCCTGGCGTCGGGCAAGGCTCCCCGGCGATCGGGCTTGGCCTGATGGACATCACCCCTGAGATTCGCGAGCAGATGAATCTCGCCCACAATCAGCACGGCGCGGTGGTTGCCAGCGTCAATCCCGACAAGGCTGCCGCGGCTTCCGGAATCCAGGCCGGCGACATCATCGTCGCCGTCAATCAGGTGCCGGTGAAGAGCGCCAGGCAGGTCACCCAGGCGATCGCCCAGGCCGGCAAGTCCGGCAAGAAGTCGGTGCTGTTGCTGGTCGAACGCGACGGAGGTCAGATCTATGTCGCGGTGCCGTTCGCCAATGGCTGACGCGAGGCGCTGAACTGAGTGCAAAGGCGGTAGGCTCTTCGGAACTGCCGCCCTTGTCCGTCAAGATTTCGGTTGCCCGCGGCGGCATCATCGAGAAAACTGCGGCGGGCTGACGGATGCCTGGTGCAGAGGAATTGCCGCGATGGTCACCCGAGGTTTCTCTTCAGGACGGCGCCCGCCAGCCGATGGCGATGCGCGCATACCGCCCGGCCAATATCTCGAACAGGGTTTTCCGGTCTTGTCGGCCGGTCCGACGCCACGTGTGCGCACCGAGGATTGGTCTTTCACGCTGAAGCATGGGCCACGGCCGATCAAGAAATGGAACTGGGCCGAATTCAACGTGCTGCCGCTGACCAAGATGACGCGCGACATCCATTGCGTGACCGCATGGACCAAGTTCGACACGCCGTGGCAGGGCGTGCTGGTCGACGATATCCTTGCAGACGCGGGTTTGGAGCCGCCGACCGGCTTCACGCTGGCGCACGCGTTCGATGGTTACACCACCAATGTGCCGGTAAAGGATCTCACCGCCGGCAAGGCCATGGTGGCGCTGCTCTATGAAGGCAAGCCAATCACGCCGGATCACGGCGGCCCGGCAAGACTGCTCGTTCCGCATCTCTATTTCTGGAAGTCGGCCAAATGGCTGAACGGCCTGCAGTTCACGACGCGCGACGAACCCGGTTTCTGGGAATTGCGCGGCTATCACATCCATGGCGATCCATGGCGCGAACAGCGCTATACGGGCGATCCATGAGCGATGCGGCAGCAGTGCAATCGCCCTGGCAGACGGCCGGGATCGTCCGTATCGAAAAGCGCACGCCGCGGGTCACCAGCTTCTTTTTCCGGCCATCGCGGCCGTTTGCCTATCGCGCCGGGCAGCATGTCGATATCAGGCTGACGGCGCCGGACGGCTACCAGGCGCGCCGCTCCTATTCCATCGCCTCCGCGCCCGAGATTGGCAGCGTGATCGAACTGGCGATCGAGAAGCTCGACGATGGCGAGGTCTCGCCATTCTTCCACGAGGTCGCGGCGATTGGTGACGAAATCGAACTGCGTGGGCCGCTCGGCGGGCATTTCATCTGGCCGCAAGATGAGAGTGGCCCGCTTGTGCTGGTCGGCGGCGGCTCCGGTGTCGTGCCCTTGATGTCGATGGTCCGCCATCGCGCCGCGCGTAATTCGAAGGTGCCCGTCATCCTGGTCTCTTCAGCCCGGATCTGGGACGAAGTGATCTTTCGCGACGAACTGATCGGCCTCGACGACCGCAGGGACGGCTTCGACCTTGTGCTGACACTGACGCGCGAAGCCGCGCGGCGCCCGGCCGATTATGCGCGGCGAGTGGACGTCGCGATGATGGCGCAAGCAATGGCGCGGCTGCCCGAGCCGCCTGGTCTCGCCTTTGTCTGCGGCTCCAACGCTTTCGTGTCGGTCGCCGCCCAGGCGCTGATTGATGCCGGCGTTGCAGCGGGAAACATTCGCACCGAACGCTACGGAGTCTGAACGGACGTTGCCTTCCCAACGCATGTCGTCTTGGCACTGACAGTTCGGCCGAGGACTCGATGCTTCAAGCATTGAAATCCGACCTGCAAGGTAATACCTTATCGAAACATGGTATTACCAGAGGATGAAGATGGCCACCACCGTTACGGCAAAGGGACAAGTGACCATTCCCAAACCGGTCCGCGATCTCCTGGGGATCGTCCCGGGCAGCAGGGTCGATTTCCGACGCGCCGCCGATGGCAGCGTGGTGCTGGCTCGCGTTGACAAAAAGCCGCCTGCGAGCCGCTTCGCCAAGTTGCGCGGCCATGCCGGCGAGGGGCTCACGACCGACGCGATCATGGCGCTGACGCGTGGCGAAGCGTGACGCTGGTCGACACCAACGTTCTGCTCGACCTCGTTACGGATGATCCGACCTGGGCGGACTGGTCGGTTGCACAGCTAGAGGCAGTAAGCCTCGATGGGCCATTGTTGATCAATGATGCGGTCTATGCCGAGCTTGCTGTTCGGTACACTCGCATCGAGGATCTCGAGACGTTTCTGGACGCGGCCGGTCTCGAAATGGCTCCGATGCCGAGAGCCGCCCTTTTCCTGGCCGGAAAGGTGTTCACACAATACCGCCGATCAGGAGGATCCAGGATTGGCGTGTTGCCCGACTTCTTTATTGGCGCCCATGCCGCTGTCGCTCGGCTTCCGCTCCTGACCCGTGATGTCGGCCGCTACCGGACCTATTTCCCATCCTTGAGGCTGATCACTCCAGGCCCCTGATGGCACCAACCGCCGGTCACGCCTCGATTTCGAGCGCCGAAAGCGGTTTTGAGCAACAGGCGAGGATAAAGCCGTCGTCGATCTCGTGGTCGAGGATGCCGCCATTGTGGCTCATCTCGACGTCGCCCGCGACCTTCTTCACTTTGCAGGTGCCGCACAGGCCAAACTCGCATGCGGCGGGAATCCTCACACCTGAAGCCCGCGCGGTCTGCAGCACGGTTTGGCCGGCGACGCATTCGGCGTCGACATCCGAAAGCGCGAACCGGATCGGTGTCACGGCTTCGGCGACAACGGCGGCGCCGTCTTCCGCAGGCGACGTGAACGGCGCCAGGATTTCTTCCACCACAGGCGCCGCAAAGCTCTCCTGATGGTATTTCGTCATGTCGAAGCCCGTTGCCTCCAGCATGCCGCGCACGGCGCGCATGAAGGGATCGGGGCCGCAGCAGAAGATTTCGCGATCGCGGAAATCGGGCGCCAGCAATGGCAGCCGAATGGCGTCGATGCGGCCCATATGGCCGAACCAGCCCTCGCGGCTCGACCGCTCCTCGATCATGAAGCCGAGCGACAGGCCGGGCATACGGCTGCCGAGCAGTTCGAGTTCCTTGCGGAAGATGATCTCTTCCGGACGGCGCGCGCAGTTGACGAAGCCGACATCGGTCCATGGCGCGCAGTCGTTCAGCCAGCGCAGCATCGACATCATCGGCGTCACACCGGAACCGGCGGAGATGAACAGATACTTGGCCGCCGGGTGGCTGTGCAGCGAAAAGTCACCTGTCGGCCCATAGGCCTTGACGTGCGAGCCCGGCGCCAGATGGTCGAACATCCAGCGCGTGCCTGTGCTGCCCGCCTGCGCCTTCACTGTCACCGCGATAGAGAACGGCCGCGATGGCGAGGACGACAGCGTGTAGGTGCGCATCAGCGGCCCGTCGGCTGTCGGCAGTTCCAGCGTCACGAACTGGCCCGGCTTGTAGCGAAACCAGGTCTGGTTGTCGGAGCGGAAGGTGAAGGTCTTTACGTCAGGTGCTTCGTCGCTGACGCCGATCACTTCCAGCACCTGCAGCCTGTCGTTCCAGGGCGTCATCTGGTCGAGATGGCGATAGAGGCCAAGATCCGTCATCGCATTCATCCTCTTGTCCCTTTTGTTTTGTGCATGATCCCAAAGCCGCTGCGCATTTTGGGCGACATGCACTAGGCGACGCTGCGCAGGGCCGGCCGGCCGCCTTCGGCGAGGCGCGGGCCGATGAACGACGCATACCATTCGACGAACTGGATCACGCCGCCCTCATGCAACTCCGAATAGGGGCCGGGCTCGTAGGCGGGCGACAGGATGCCGAAGGCGTTTTCCTCGACGATGCGGCGATCCTGGTCGTTGGTTTCGGTCCAGACATGGGTGAGGGCTTCGATGGTGTAATCGACCCCCTCGACCGCGTCCTTGTGCACCAGCCACTTCGTCGTCACCGCCGTTTCCGTGGCGCTGATCGGCAGCACCCGGAACGTCACCGCGTGATCGATGAGGATGTGGTTCCAGGTCGTCGGATAGTGATAGTGCATCAAGGTTCCGATCCTGTCGGCGGAGACAGTGTCGGAGAGGTTCTTCTTCACCGCCAGCTTGCCGGTCATGGTGTAGCTGACGGCATCGCGCAACAGCGGCGCGCGGGTGGCGCGGTACTGCCCGGCCGGATCGATGCGGAACTTGCTCGGCAGGCCTGATGCCTCGCATTTGGCCCAATGCGCGACCATTTCGGGGTCGCTGTCGGCGCCGTTGACGCCGGTCACGGTAGGCGCTTCCGGGAAGGTCTTGCACAGCTCGGGATGATTGGCGACGCAGTGATAGCACTCGCGATTGTTTTCCCAGACCAGCTTCCAGTTGCCCTTCTCTATGATCGTGCTCTCGAAGGCGATCTTTGCTTCCCGCAACCGGTGCGGCAAAAGATAAGGTTCGATCATCGCCCGCATCGGCGCGAAATCGGCGGGCTCCTTGCCCAGGCAGATGAAGATGTAGCCGCCGACGCTCTCGCAGGCGACCGGCTTCAGGCTGAACTCACTCTTGTCGAAACCGTCGGCCATCTGGCGGGCAAACAGCAGGCGGCCGTCGAGCTCATAGGTCCACTGGTGATAGGGGCAGACCAGCTTTGCCGCCGTACCCCTCTCTGTGTTGCAGACGCGGCTGCCGCGATGGCGGCAGGAATTGTGGAAGGCGTTGATCTTGCCTTGCTGGTCGCGGACAAGAACGACCGGATAGTCGCCGATCTGCACTGTGATGTAGCTGCCCGGCTTAGGCAGCTCGCAATCGTGGCCGATGAACAGCCAATCACGATACCAGATCAGCTCCATGTCGAGCTTGAAAAAGTCTGGATCGGTGTAGAAGGGCTGCTCCAGCGAAAAGCCTTGCCGGCGGCTGTTCAAGAGCCTCAGCATGTCGTTGCGAATATCCATGTCCTGTCCTCGTTTCTTAAGGACTGAAATGGTGGTGACGGAGGAAGGATCGGACGCAGGCCGGCGATGCGCCGGACATGCACTATCCACCTCTTGACCGCCCACCGCGATCAGTCGAGTCTAGAAATCTCGGGCTGGTTTCCGGGCTCTGGAGTTGTCCTTACGGACCATCGCGACACCTTCCCAGGCAACTGCCCAGTGGTCTCCCGTTGCGACTTGAACTCCACCACCGTTGCGGGGGCAGCGCCGGATTCTGACCGGCTTCCCAATTCTCCGCCTCGTCGTCACGAAGCGGCACCTGAGATGGTATGATCTAACCACGATCGCGGGCGCGTCATCGGCATGAAAACGACATCGTATCCATGCGGCGCGACACGCATGCGAAACGTTCCGGTTGGCGATTGTTGAGCCGAAATCCTATCTCCGCGGCGGCCATTCCCAACTGCAATCTCCTCGAAGCCGGCCCCTTGCCGGCGACCAAAAAGGTTAACGGTTTCGAAAAGTGACTATTAGCTGGTTCTAAAATCGAACCGAACGGTTCGTTTCTGTTGACGGTGCGTGCAGGACGGTGTGAACGCCGGGCCTTGGAAACAGTTGGTGATCCAGCGGGCGATTTTGCTTAAGTGTTGAAAAACATAAATAAAAAGTAGCGTGTAGAATCCCGTGGCACAATTTCAAGTGGCGGATTCATGGTCCACACGGAACAACTTCGTGATTGGAAAAGGCGAGGATGCCCTCCCACATCGGGGCTGTCCGAACGACGCGATTTCCCTTCCAAGACACGCCGCTGGACGGACGGAAAAGAAGATACTGGAGTACAAAAAAATGAAAAAGATCATTCTCACTGCCGCCGCCGTTCTGGCCATTTCCGGCAGCGCCTTCGCTAATGGTAGCGACCACTACGGTTCGAACGGCGCCAATCAGCCTGCTGCCGCGGTCGACAAGTCGTACACGGCTTCCACCAAGACCTCGGAACCGGTTGCCCAGACGCCCGCTCAGGGCAGCGACCGTAACCTCTTCGGCCGCTAACAACCAATTCCCAGTTGACGGCGGGTCTGCCCGCCGTCCTGGCGAAATCCAGAAATCCAGGAGACTAAAATGAACAAGATCCTTCTTGCCGCCGCCGCCGTTCTGGCCGTCACCGGCAGTGCCTTCGCCGGCAGCGACAACTTTGGCTCCAAGGGCGCCGACCAGCCTGCCGCCGCGGTCGACAGCTCGTACACGGCTTCCGTCAAGAAGTCGGAGCCGGCCACGCAGGCGCCTGTCGACCATGGCAGCGACCGCAACCTGTTCGGCAACAACTAACCCGACCAAAACCAACATCCGACAGCGATGCGGCGGGTTAACCCGCCGTATCGAATTCGAGAATACGGAGTATCAAAATGAAAAAGATTGTTCTTACTGCCGCCGCTCTTCTGATTGCCGCCGGCAGCGCCTATGCCCGCAACGACAACGCTGGCGGCACCGACATCAACAAGCAGTCGACCGTCAACGTCGACACCTCGCATACGGGCTCGATCCGCAAGAGCGAATCGCCCGTCTACAAGCTGCTCAATTCGTCGGGCGATGCACCGAAGTCCGCCCCTCAGGGCAGTGACCGAAACCTCTTCGGCCGCTAACAGCCGAAGCTGATCTCCAAACGAGAGCGGCGGGTCTTGCCCGCCGCTCTTGTTTTTGTAACAGGGAAGTATCGTCGTGCGACCTCTCAGGCCGCCTTCGCCTCTGCTTCGTGAAGAGCGAAGGACCGCCCATCCGTGTCGAAGATATGCAGGTCTTCGCCATTGGCGCTCAGGCGCAATGTCGAGCCACGCTTGACTTCGACATTGCCAGGCAGCTTGGTCACCAGCGGCAGGTCGGCGCGGCCGATGTCGATGTAGACAAGCTGGACTTCGCCGAGCTGCTCGACATAGTCGACCGTCCCTTCGAACAGATAGTCCGCACCGCTGGCGATGATCAGGTCCTCCGGTCGCACGCCAAAGCTCACCGCGGCACCCTTTGCCGAAGCAGGCGTCGTGATCGGCACGGTCGCCTTGCGCCCGCCGACATGGCTGACGACAGTCGGATTTCCGGTCTTGTCGATGGTCGCCGGCAGGATGTTCATGGCCGGCGAGCCGATGAACTGGGCAACGAACAGATTGCCGGGCTTCTTGTAGAGGTCCATCGGCGTGCCGACCTGTTCGATATGGCCGTCCTTGAGCACCACGATGCGGTCGGCCAGCGTCATTGCCTCGACCTGGTCGTGGGTGACATAGATCATGGTCGTGGCGGGCATCGATTCCTTGAGCTTGGCGATCTCGATGCGTGTGGCGACGCGAAGTGCGGCGTCAAGGTTCGACAGCGGCTCGTCGAACAGGAACACCTTTGGATTGCGCACGATGGCGCGGCCAATGGCGACGCGCTGGCGCTGTCCGCCCGACATCGCCTTGGGCAAGCGGTCGAGATATTTCGTCAGCTGCAGGATTTCCGCCGCCTGGCGCACGCGCCGATCGATCTCGGCCTTGTTCTCCTTCCCGATCTTCATCGAGAACGCCATGTTGTCGTAGACGGTCATGTGCGGATACAGCGCGTAGGACTGGAACACCATGGCGATCCCCCGCTTCGACGGCGGCACGTCGTTCACGACCTCGCCAGCTATTCTGAGCTCGCCGGAGGTGATTTCCTCGAGCCCGGCGATCGACCTCAGCAATGTCGACTTGCCGCAGCCCGACGGACCGACGAAGACGATGAATTCGCCCGACTTGATATCGAGGTCGATGCCGTGGAGAATGTTCAGATTGCCGTAGGACTTCTTCACTTGTCTTAGCGTGACATCGGCCATTGGTTTCCCTCCAGTAATTTGAAATTCAAGTGATTTGAAATTCAGTCGGCGCGCCCGAACCAGGCGCCGTAGCCGCCAAGCTCGATGGAACCGGTGCTCGCCTGTCCCGAAAATCCGTGCCCGGGCAAAGGTTGCAGCGATCGGCCGCCGAGGTCAACCTCGGTTGGCCCGGCTCCCAGATTGAAGACGCAGACGATCTGCTCGTTGCCTGAGCGGCGGGTGAAGGCGACGGTGTCGCCCTCGCTTTCGATGAAGGTGATGTCACCCTTGGCAAGCGCCGGATGGGCACGCCGGAAGGTCAGAAAGCGCCGGTAATGCTCGAGCAGCGAGTTCTCGTCGCCCTGCTGGACATTGACCGCTTGCGACAGATGCTTGGCCGGCACCGGCAGCCAGGGCTTTGCCGATGAGAAGCCGCCATTGCTGGCGCTGCCGTCCCACACCATCGGCGTGCGGCAGCCGTCGCGGCCCTTGAATTCCGGCCAGAAGCGGATGCCATAGGGGTCCTGTAAATCCTCGAAGCGCAGGTCAGCTTCGCCGAGCCCAAGCTCTTCGCCCTGGTAGATGCAGACCGAACCGCGCAGCGACATCAGCAGCGCCGAGATGACCTTGAGATAGGCGGTCGGATCGGCTTCGCCGGCCGCCCAGCGCGAGGCCGGGCGCATCACGTCGTGGTTGGAAAAGGCCCAGCATGACCAGCCGTCGCTGGCGACCTTGCCGAAGGATTCCAGCACCGAGCGGACCTTGGCCGCACTGATCTTTTCCGGCGCCAGGAAGTCGAAGGAATAGCACATGTGTACGCGCTTGCCGCCGGCGGTGTAGGCAGCCACCACGTCCAGTCCGCGCTGCGAATCGCCGACCTCCCCGACCGCGGCGGTTGCCGGATATTCATCGAGCAGGGCGCGGAAGCGCTCGAGGAAGCCGAGGTTCTCCGGCCGGCTCTTGTCGTAGAGATGGTCCTGGTAGTTGTAGGGGTTGACCGCCGGTGCGGTCTGGTCGTTGCGCTCTTCCGGCGGCAGCGGCGGATTGTCTTCCAGGCCCTGGCTGTGGAAGTAGAAATTGATGGTGTCGAGCCGGAAGCCGTCGACGCCGCGCTCCAGCCAGAAACGGGTGACGTCGAGCAGCGCATCCTGGACTTGGCGGTTGTGGAAGTTGAGGTCGGGCTGCTCGGCCAGGAAATTATGCAGGTAATATTGCTGGCGGCTGGTGTCCCATTGCCAGGCCGAGCCGCCGAAGATCGACAGCCAGTTGTTGGGCGGCGTGCCGTCCGGCCTGGCGTCCGCCCAGACATACCAGTCGGCCTTCGGGTTGGTGCGGCTCGACCGGCTTTCCCTGAACCACGGGTGGTTGTCGGCGGTGTGCGACAGCACCTCGTCGATCATCACCTTCAAGCCCAGCCTGTGCGCCTCGGCGGTCAGCGCGTCGAAGTCGGCCAGCGTGCCGAACATCGGATCGACGTCGCGGTAGTCGGTGACATCATAGCCGAAATCCTTCATAGGCGATTTGAAGAACGGCGAAATCCAGATGGCGTCCGCACCGAGTGCGGCGATGTAGGGGAGGCGGCCGATGATCCCCTTGAGGTCGCCTATGCCGTCGCCGTTCGAGTCCTGGTAGCTGCGCGGATAGATCTGATAGATCACAGCACCCCGCCACCAGTCGCGATCGAGGGCGAGGTCAGGTTTCGAGCTGGCCTTCAAAGGGGATTGCATCGTCTCAGCCTCCTTTCACCGAGCCGGCAAGCAGCCCGCGGACAAAATAGCGCTGCAGCGAGAAGAAGACGATCAGCGGCACGATTATGGTCACGAAGGCCGATGTCGTCAGAATCTCCCAGTCGCCGCCGCGTGAGCCCAACAGCGCGTTGAGCTTGGCGGTCAGCACGATCTGGTCTGCCTCTGTACCGAGGAAAACCATCGCCACCAGCAGATCGTTCCATACCCATAGGAACTGGAAGATGGCAAACGAGGCCAGCACGGGGAACGACAGCGGCAAGACGATCTTGACGAAGATCTCGAAATCGCTGGCGCCGTCGATACGCGCCGATTCCATGATCTCGCGCGGCAAGCCGGCAATGTAGCTGCGCAGCAGGTAGATGGCGAAGGGCAAGCCGAAGCCGGTATGCGCCAGCCAGATGCCGAGATAGGTTTTCGACGGCATGCCGAAGAAAGCGCCGACGCCGTTGTAGAGCTTCAAAAGCGGGATCAGCGACATTTGCAGCGGCACCACCAGCAGGCCGATGATCACCGCGATCAGCAGCGCCCGGCCGGGAAACCGCATCCAGGCCAGCGCATAGGCGGCAAACGCCGCGATCAGGATCGGGATGACTGTCGCCGGGATGGTGACGGTCAGCGAGTTCATGAACGACCGTCCGATGCCCTCGGAAAACAGCACGGTTCTGTAGTTGTCGGTGGTGAATTTCGGCGGCGCCGACGAGGCATAGTAGACGCGCTGGCCGCGATCGCCTTCGAACGCCTTGGGCGAGGCCATGACGAAGCTGCCGTCGGCGTTGAGCCGCAGGGTCACTTCGTCGCCGAGATCGGCCGAAGTGCCGGCGGGATATTGCGTCGGTGCCGCCGATTTGACACCGAAGGCGCTGATGTTGCGCCTGGCGCCGTCGCCGAAGATGTTGCCCTCGAGAACGAACTTGCCGTCCTTTTCGACTTGCGTCGAGGCGGCCGGCAGTCGGCCGGCCTCGGTCTGGGTGGAACTGGCGAACGAGTTCCACCAGCCAGAGGCGATGATCTGGTTCTTGTCGCGCAGCGACGAGACCAGGATGCCGAGCGTCGGTATGGTCCAGATCGCGACGAAGACAAGCACGGCGATGTGGACGCCAAAGCGGCTGGCGAAGGACTTTCCGGTCGCAACGGCCATCTCAATGTCCTCCCGTCTCTTTGTTCGCCTGGCGGATGTTCCAGACCATGATCGGAATGACCGCGATCATGATGATGATGGCGATGGTGGCGCCACGGCCGAAATCGCCGCCGCCGCGGAACATCCAGTCGAACATCAGGTTGGCCAGCACCTGGCTGTTCCACTGGCCGTTGGTCATGGTCAGAACGATGTCGAACACCTTGAGCACCAGGATGGTGATAGTGGTCCAGACGACGGCGATGGTGCCCCAGATCTGCGGCACCATGATCTTCCAGAAGATCTGGAACGGATTGGCGCCGTCGATGACGGCGGCTTCCAGCGTTTCTTCGGGAATGCCGCGCAGGGCGGAAGACAGGATGACCATGGCAAAGCCGGTCTGGATCCAGATCAGGATCACCATCAGGAAGAAATTGTTCCAGAACGGCAGCGATATCCAGACCTGCGGCTGGCCGCCGAAATGCTGGATGATGGCGTTGAGGATGCCGATCTGGGTCTGGCCCTCGCCACGATACTCGTAGATGAATTTCCAGATCACGCTGGCGCCGACGAAGGAGATCGCCAGCGGCAGGAAGATCAGACTCTTGGCGATCGTGCCCCACCAGATCTTGTCGGTGAGCACGGCGATGATCAGCCCGAGGAAGGTGCAGGCGGCGGGCACCACCGCCAGCCAGATGATGTTGTTGAGGATCGAGTTGCGGAACTCGCGGTCGCCGAAGGCCCATTCATAGTTGGCCAAGCCGACGAAATTGATGCCGCCGCGATCAAGGAACGACAGCCGCAGCGTCTCGACGACCGGGTAGATCAGATAGATGGTCAGGATGATCATCGCCGGACCGACGAACAGCCATGGTCGGACCAGCCCTTGCCGGCGCAGATTGTCGATGGCCGCGGCGCCGGCGACGCCGCGCGACGGGAATATCAGGTCGACCAGTTTGTTGGCGCCCCAGAAATAGGCGACGCAACCGCCGACCCCGACGATGATTACGAATATGGCCGAGAAAATCTGAGCCGCCATGGGTCCCTCCCCCTGCGTATCATCAGCCAAGGCCGAACGGTCCGGGCGGTGAGATGCGCCGATTCAGTTGTTCAGAGCGCGATCGCCAGGCAAGACAGGCTTTCCCTTTGCTGATCGCGCTTCATGCCGGATGTTTGTGTGCTCATGATAATCGCCGCGGCACGGGCCGCCGGTCGGATCCGGGCCTCCAGGGCCCGGATCCAGTCGGGATCGGATAGCCGAACAATCGGCTGCTTACGGACGCCTACTTGATCGCGTCCCAGCTTTTCTGAATGTCGGTGGCGACATCCTGCGCGGACTTGCCGCCGACCAAGTCGATCATGCCGGTCCAGAAGGCGCCGGCGCCGATCTTGCCCGGCATCAGGTCGGAACCGTCGAAGCGGAAGGTCGAGGCGTTGGCGAGGATTTCGCCCTGCTTCCTCAGCGCGTCGCTGGCATAGGCCTCCTTGTTGACTGACTTGAGCGGCGTCACGAAACCACCCTCGGCCATCCAGATCTCATGGGCGAGCGGCATCTTCAGGAATTCGATGAACGCGCGGGCGGCCTTGGAGTCCTTGGTGATCATCGCCAGCGTGCCGGCGCCGAGCACGGGCGTGCCCAGGTCAGGCTTGGAGGCATAGGGAGGGAAGTAGAAGAAGTCCGCGTCCTGGCCGACCTTGGTGCCTTCCGGGAAGAAGGTCGGGATGAACGACGCCTGATGGTGCAGGTAGCATTTCGGCGGCACAGAGAAGAGGCCCTTCGGGCTGTCGCGGAAATCGGTCGCCGCAACCGCCTTGGCGCCGCCGTCGACCATCTTGTCGTCGGTCGCGATCTTGCCGAAGATGTCGATGGCGCTGACCACCGCCGGGTCGTTGAACGGGATCTCGTTCTTCACCCATTTGTCGTAGACTTCCGGAGACTGGGTACGCAGCATCAGGTCTTCGACCCAGTCGGTCGCCGGCCAGCCGGTGGCGCCGCCGGAGCCGAGGCCGATGCACCAGGGCTTGCCACCATCGGCGATGATCTTCTTTTCGAGATCGGCGAGCTCTTCCTGCGTCTTCGGCACCTTGTAGCCGGCTTCCTCGAAATTGTCCGGCGAGTACCAGACCAGCGATTTCACGTCGGCCTTGTAGGGGAAGGCGAAGAAGCCTGGCTTGCCGTCCTTGTCCTTGAACGTGCCGAGATCGACCCATGACTGGCCGGCGCCGTAATTGTCCTTGATCCATTTGGCGGTGTCGTCGCCGAGCGGCGTCAACAGGCCCTTCGATGCCAGATCCTGGATCAGCCCCGGCTGCGGCAGCACGGCGATGTTGGGCGGGCTGCCGGCCTGCGTGTCGATGACGATCTGCTGTTCGTAATTTTCCGAGGAGGAGTATTTGATCTCGACGCCGGTGGCTTCCGAGAAATAGTCGAGAACGCCGCGCACCAGGCCTTCGTCCTCACCGCGCCACGGTCCGAAGATCGACAGCGTCTCCCCCTTGAGGTCGACTTTCTTGAGCTCTTCGTAGTTTGCCCAGTTGAAGCGCTTGTCCTCACCCGGTTTGAACTTCAGTTCGGCATGAGCCGGCGCGCCCAGGGCGAGCGTGGCAAACGCGGCACCCAGCAAAAGCATTTTCTTCATCGGTATTCCTCCCAGTGGATCAAACACACCGGACGGAACCTCCATTCCGCCCGCCGACGCCGCAGGACTGTGACTCACTCGGAAAGGAACCGCAACCTTTCGAAGAGTCTTCCAAAGCGCTTTGGCCTTTTTGATCTCGCCATTGAATCGGCCGGAAGTCAAGAGGCAGGTGGCCTAGTCGATTTAATCCGGCGCGTCTGCGGCCTAAGAAGTGCGTTGCAACATGCTTTTATGGCAGTGCACCAGCATTTTTTGTTTCAAACACGTCTGAAGCACGCTTATGGTTCGTTGTCGAACGGCTCAACCCCGAGGGCACTTGGGTCGATTCAAGTTAAAAGCGCTTTGAGGGAGATGGAGAGTTTCGTGAACCTCAAGCAGCTTGCCCATATGCTGGCGCTGTCGCAGACCACGGTAAGCCGGGCGCTGAACGGCTATCCCGAGGTCAACGAGGAAACGCGCAGGCGTGTCATGGATGCCGCCAAGCGCCATGGTTACCGCCCCAATCCGAGCGCGCGCCGCCTGGCGACCGGCAAGACCGGTATGATCGGCTATGTCCTGCCGACCGGTGCATCCGTCGACATCGATCCGCATTTCGTCGAGTTCTTGTCTGGCCTAGGCGACTACGCCCGCTCGCACGAACTCGACCTGGTGCTGTCGCCGGCCGATGCCGACGACCAGGAGACGACCTACCGGCGCATCGTCGCCAACCGGCAGGTCGACGCCGTCTACATCTCCTCGCCAAGGCCCGCAGACCGACGCGTGGCGCTGGTCAACACGCTCGGCATTCCCTTCATCGTCCATGGCCGCAGCGAAGGCTTCGATTTCGACTATGCCTTCACCGACATCGACAATGAGGGCGCCTTCCACGAGGCGGCCAGGCTGCTGATCCAGCTCGGCCACCGGCGGCTGGCGCTGATCAATGGTGACGACCGCGAGACCTTTGCCATCCATCGCGAGCGCGGCGTGCGCCGGGCGCTCGCCGCGAGCGGGCTGACTTTGGGCGAACGACACGTCTGCTCGGTGGTCATGACCGAAGAGAACGGCTATCGCGCCACCAGGCGTTTGCTGGAAGAGGGCGACGCACCGACGGCGATCGCCTGCTCCAGCCTGATCATGGCGCTGGGCGTCGTGCGCGCGGTTCGCGACCTCGGCCTGAGCATTCCGGGCGACGTGTCGCTGATTGCCCATGACGATGTCTTCCCCTGGCTGAGGCCGGAGAATTTTTCGGTGCCGCTGTCGACGACGCGCTCATCGATCCGCCTCGCCGGCGCCCGCGTCGCCGAGCGGCTGGCGGCCCGGATTTCGGGGCTGGAAGAGGGCGCTCGCGGCGAAGTCTGGCCGGTCGACCTGGTGGTCAGGGGATCGGTCGCCGGCGCGCCGGGCTAAATGCATGACGCTCAAAAGTGGCCCCGGTTTTGAGACAACGACATACTGTATATCGTACTTGGCGTACCCAAAGAGGTATGACAGATGTGGAATGGCATTTCTCAGGTAATTGCGCCGCTCGCGAGTCCCTCCGCACTGTGCGACAAGGAAGCCTGTTCATGGTGATGACGGCTCACTTTGACGAAAGCGGAACCCATGGTGGCGAGGCTACCAACACGGTCGTGGCTGGCTTCCTAGGCGATGTTGATCAATGGGGTAGCTATGAGACCGATCTGGCGGCGCTGCTGTCAGAGTTCGACATCAAGAGGTTTCACGCCAAGAAGTACCGGGCCAAACAAGGGGAGTTCGCCGGCTGGGAGAAGGAAAAGAGGTTTTCCTTTGCCAGCCGCTTTTTCCCGTTGATTGATCGATACCTTGCGCTCGGCATATCCGCCGGTTTCAGACGCGATGACTATGTTTCGTTCTATCGAAATCCCGCTCCGGCTCGCGGCATCCGTTTGGATTCTGAATATGGTCTGTGTTTTCGGGTTTGCTTGCTGTGGGCGATTTCGTTCGTGGCTTCCAAACGCACGGAATGGCCGTTGAACATTGTAATGGAGCAAGGCCACAAGAATGCGGGCGGTGCGGTTGAGATATTCAACGAGTTGACTGAAGCCCTGAAGGGCACGCAATTCGCTGGCCTGCTAGGGAGTATATCGTTCTCTTCCAAAGACATGTGCCTATCGCTGGCAATTTCCGATGCTCTGGCTCATGGTGTCTACAGATCGGATTCGACCCAAGGGTCGTTACGGAACACCATCGTTCCTACTGATTACAAAGGGGTGAGAATTCAGAACCTAAAGCTAGATCAGCCGGCGCTGGCATCTCTTCGCGAATTGGCCGTACGGAAAGAAGTCCTGCCGGCGACTTTTTCTATTGAGTCTAAAAATCAGAGCCTTGTCGGCGAACGGCCCTTCCTGGCTGGGGCCTAAATCTCACTACCGGTGGCCTGAAACGGATTGCGGCCAAGATGGAAAGTGTATGACTATCGACCATAGCCCTTGGGTCCGCGAAGTATAATATACGGAATTTATTCCGTTGCCCCTGCCGCCTTGATGTCCAGCAGCCCGTAGCCGAAATCATTGTCGCGCCCCTTGGGGCCGAGATCCCTGGCCGTTGCCGCGAGCGCCTTTTCGATGTCGTCGGCCGAGCGATCGGGCGCAGCATGGATGAGATTGGCGATGGCGCCGCTGACGATCGCCGCCGCGAACGAGGTGCCGGTGACCACATCCGAGCCGGCGCCGCTCGGCGCCACCATCTCGACGCCGGGCGCCGAGATGAAGACATAGGCGCCGCGATTGGCCTGCGGCATCAACCCGTCCTTGGCATCGGTGGCGGTCACGGCGATGACGCCGTCGAAGGCGGCCGGATAACCATAGGGTGCTTTCGGCCCGTTGTTACCGGCGGCGGCGACCAGCACCATGCCGAGCGCCCGGGCATTGCGGCAGGCGACGCCGAGCAGGTCGTTCTTCGGCCCGACGAAGCTCATGTTGATGATGCGCACGTCCTGCTCGGCCGCCCAGTCTAGCGCCGACAGGATGACATCCATGGTCGACTTGCCGCCCTCGAAGGCACGGGCGTGGTAGATCCTGGCGCCCGGCGCCATGCCTTCCAGCGCGCCGACGCCGGCGATCAGGCCGTCGATCGACGTGCCGTGATCGCGCTTTTCGATCGGCACGCCCGGCATGGCGTCGAACTGTTCGGCGATGACGCCAGCCAGCGCCGGGTTGGTGTCGTCGATGCCTGTGTCGATCACCGCGATGCGAACGTTTTCGCCGCTGGCCTGCTTGGAATCGAGCGCGATGCGGTCGAAGGCATAGTTGACGATGCCGGCGGCCTGCTGCAGCGAATAGACATGGTTGGGCTCGCGCCGCTGGGTGCGGCCGTCGGCCGCCAGCTGCGCAAGCACGACGCCGACGGGCCGGCCATCGGGAATGCCGAAGCGCACCAGCGTGGTGCCAAGCAGCCGCGACTGGCGCTGCGAGCGCACCTGGAGGCCGAAGGACGCGGCGATCTGCTGCACCGCGCCGGCGTCGCCGTCGACGGTCACCAGCACCTCGTCGGGCACGAAATCGCCGACCACCGCGCGTGGCGGCTGAACGGCAATGAGATCGGTCGGAGAGACGATCGGGCCGCCAGACGGAGGGCCGGCTTGACTATCGGCCGGCGGTGTCGCCGGAGCCGGCCGTGGCGTCGGCACCGGTGCCGGAGGCGCTGCCGGATTGGGAAACAGGTCGACGATCAAGGCGGGCAGAAAGACGGCCCCTGCCGCTGCAGGACCCGCACCGGCTGCACTGTCACTGCCATCCTTGCCGCAGTCCGCCCCGGCCGCGTTGGCCCCGTCGCGGCAGTCGATTTTCGCGGGTTCAGGCTTCGCGCTGGTCTGCGCCGACGCGGGCACGGCGGCGATTGTCATCGTCGCCGCAAGCATTGCCGCAAATCGAATGACCGCCTCAGCCGCCATCAACCGGCCTCCTTCCCTCGATCACAGTCTCCGTGAAAGGCTGGGCGGCAACAAGGCCGATTTGCCTTGTGTAGTCGGCGGTGGTGGTCGCGGGAATGCCAAGCCGGAAGACGCCGTCGGTGGTCGGTCCGCCGATGATCTTCAGCCCGTTGCTGCCGAGAAAGCCAGAAATATCCGACATCTTCGCATCCGGCTTGAACTTGACCAGGGCGAACGGCATTTTCGCCAGATCGTCTTGCGCGCCGGCTATCTCGAAATCACTGCCCTTGCCGCTGGGCTCGACAAATGACTGCACCATGACCAGGGCCAGCAGAACCGCGGCCGCGGCCCAGGCGACGCCGACCGGCACCGCCATGAAGCGGCCCCAGGCCTGCGCCAGCCAGGACGAGTCCGCCGGCTGGCGGACAGGTCCGGCCTCGGCATCGAGCGCCCTGGCGAAGCGGCCGAGCGCATCGGCCGGCGGACGGATCGCTTCGTTGGCGGCCGTGGTGCCGGAGAATTCGGCTTCCGCCTCGCCAACGGCGGCAAGTGCCGCCGGATCGCTGGCCAGCCATTCCTCGACGGCTTCCAGGTCCGAACCTTCCAGCGAGCCGTTCAGATAGAACGGCAGCAGCGTTTCCATTTCGTCGCGGCGCGACATCTTTTCAGCGGCGCTCATGGCCACCCCCTGTCGTAACCGGCGGCCTTGAGGGCCTCACCGAGTTTCTTGCGGGCGTAAAACATTCGAGTCTTGACGGTCGCGACCGGAATGTCGAGCACTTCGCCGATCTCGCTCACCGACTGGCCATGATAATAGGCAAGATCGATCACCACGCGATGCTCTTCCGGCAAGGCGTCGACGAACCGGCGCAAGGCGGCAGCCTTGTCTCCCTTCATGGTGACGACTTCCGGCGTGTCGGCGCTGTCGGCCACCGCGGCGGCGGCCTCGTCGTCGATCCAGTCTTCCTTCTTCTTGCGCAGCAAGGACAGCGCCTTGAAACGGGCGATGCCGAGCAGCCATGTCGAGACTTCGGAGCGCCCTTCGAAGCATGGCGCCTGGCGCCATAGCTCGAGGAACACTTCGTTGGCGATATCGTCGGCCATCATTTCCGATCCCGTCTGGCGCGCCACGAAGCGGTAGACCCGCGCGTGGTGACGCATGAACAGGAGCCGCACGGCGGCACGGTCGCCCTTCGCGACCCGGTCGACAAGCGCGCGATCGGTTTCCGTCGCTGCTGTCATGGCCGGTCGAGCCGCCTGGCTCCTGTCTGCTCTGTCGCTGATCGGTCCAAAAAGGTTCATCCTCCCGCCAAGGAATTTTTTGGAGGCTAACCGAAGAGCGGGGCGGTTGCCAGAGCATCCCTTCTCCCGGTCACTACACAGGGAGAAGGTACCGGCAGGCGGATGAGGGGCGGCACCAGCGTTCGCTATTCATATTCGATGTTAGCCCTCACCCTTACCCTCTCGCCGTAAGGACGGGGGGACGCCAACGTCGCGGCAACGTCACCCCAAGAACGGCTTAGCCTTCATCGTCTCCGGCACCGGCACGCCGAGGCGCGTCAGCACCGTCGGCGCCAGCTGCAACTGGTCGAGCAGCGTGTCGGCCTGCGGGCCTTTGCCGGGCCCAAAATAATACAGCGCGAAATCCTGCATCTCGTCATCATGGCCGCCATGATGGCCACGATCGGTCTGGCCATGGTCGGCGGTGACCATCACCTCATAGCCGGCTTCGATCCAGCGCGGCAGGAAGGCTGCCAGCATACCGTCCATCGCATAGACCGCGTGGTCCATCTCGTGGCAGTCATGGCCGAAGCGGTGACCCATCGAGTCCAGCGTGCAGGTGTGCAGGATGCCGTAGTCGATGCCGTGGCGTTTGGTCAGCATGGTCAGTGTCGCGAACAGGTCGACATCGCTCGGCGTCATCTGATTGCGGGCGTTGTAGCCGGTCATGGTGTGGAAGCGGCCATGCGTGATCGGTCCGCCCGGCTCGTCGAATTCCATGTCGTCGACCAGGTCGAACGGATGGGCGCGGAAGAATTCCGACCAGTAGGAATGTGTCACGGCGCCGGTCTTGCCGCCGGCCTTGCTGACTTCGGAGAAAATGTCGGGTTGCGCGATTCGAAACCGGTTCTCGTTCGACAGGATGCCGTGCACCTGCGGCGAAACCCCGGTGTGGATCGAGGCATAGCAGCAGGCCGAGGTCGACGGCAGCACGGAGCGCATCTTCCAGACCCGCGCCTCGCCCGATTGCACCCACCCTTCGAGATTGCCCATCAACCGGCGCCAGTTGCGATAGGGAACGCCATCGAGGACGATCAGCAACAGTTTTGTCTTGAGCGCCATGGGCGACTCCGGAAGGCTTTGTCGTTGAAGGATGGCTTCGCGGCCGATGCCACGAATTCCCTAGTTCCCCGCGCTGGCCATGCGCCGTCCCTTGATCGCTTTTTCCAGCCAGCCGATCTCCATCTCGGGAACCGAGGAAAGCAGAAGATCGGTATAGGCGTCGAAGGGCGGCGCCAGAACCTTGCTCTTCGGGCCGTAGCGCACCACCTCGCCGCGATACATCACCGCGATCGAATCTGCGATCGACTTCACCGTGGCCAGGTCATGGGTGATGAACAAGTAGGCGACGTTCTCTTCCTTCTGCAGCTCGAGCAGCAGCTCGAGGATGCCGTGTGCCACCAGCGGATCGAGCGCCGAGGTTACCTCGTCGCAGATGATCAGCTTGGGCTTGGCGGCAAGCGAACGGGCGATGCAGACGCGCTGTTTCTGGCCGCCGGAAAGCTCGGCCGGGTAGCGATCGGAAAAGCCCTTGCCCATCTCGATCTTGTCGAGCAGTTCGGCGACGCGTTTGTCGCGCTCGCGGCCGCGTATGCCGAAATAGAATTCGAGCGGCCGGCCGATGATGGTGCCGACCGTCTGACGCGGGTTCATCGCCACGTCGGCCATCTGATAGATCATCTGCAACTGCCGCAGATCCTCCTTCGGCCGGTCGGCCAGCCGGTTTGCCAGCGGACGCCCATCGAAGGTGACAGTGCCTTCTTCTGGCGGCAGCAAACCGGTGATGGCGCGTGCCAGAGTCGACTTGCCGGAGCCGGACTCGCCGACAACGGCCAGCGTCTGGCCCGGATAGATGTCGACCGAGACGTTCTTCAGCACCTTGACGTGGCTGCGGCCATAGGCGGCGGTGACGTTCTTCACCGACAGGAACGGCGTCATGCCGGGCTTCTGCTCGTGGTGTTCGATCTCGTGCACCGACACCAGCGCGTTGGTGTACTCCTGGCGCGGCTCCTTGATGATCTGCCTTGTGCCGCCCCATTCGACCAGTCGGCCATGGCGCAGCACCATGATCTCGTCGGAGACCTGGGCGACGACGGCAAGGTCGTGCGTGATATAGAGTGCCGCCACGTGGGTATCGCGAATGGCGTCCTTGATCGCCGCCAGCACGTCGATCTGCGTCGTCACGTCGAGCGCCGTGGTCGGCTCGTCGAAGACGATCAGGTCGGGCTCGGAGCACAGCGCCATCGCCGTCATCACGCGCTGCAGCTGGCCGCCCGAGACCTGGTGTGGAAAGCGTTCGCCGATGGTTTCGGGGTTCGGCAGGCTGAGCTTCCTGAACAGCGCGATGGCGCGCTTTTCGGCCTCGGCGCGTGTCGCCGTGCCGTGCAGCAGCGTGGCTTCCACCACTTGGTCCATCAGCCTATGCGCCGGGTTGAACGCGGCGGCCGCCGACTGCGCGACATAGCAGACCTCGCGGCCGCGCAGCTTGCGAAAACCGTCCTTGCCGCCCTTGAGGATGTCGCGGCCGTTCAGGATGACCTCGCCGCCGGTGATGCGCACACCACCGCGGCCATAGCCCATCGACGATAGGCCGATGGTCGACTTGCCTGCGCCGGATTCGCCGATCAGGCCAAGCACCTTGCCCTTCTCGAGCGTCAGCGAGACATCGTGCACCAGCACGATATTCTTCGGCGGTTCGCCGGGCGGGAAGACGGTCGCCTTGATGCGCAGATTGCGGATGTCGAGAAGCACGCCGGGCTTCGCTTTGCTGTCGGCCATCACCCGCGTCCTCCCTTCAGGCTTGTCGTCCGGTTGAGCACCCAGTCCGCGACCAGATTGACGGAAATCGCCAGCAAGGCGATCGCCGCCGCCGGGATGAGTGCGGCTGCGATGCCGAAGACGATGCCGTCCTTGTTTTCCTTGACCATGCCGCCCCAGTCGGCGTCCGGCGGCTGCACGCCAAGGCCGAGGAACGACAGTGTCGACAGGAACAGCACGGCATAGATGAAGCGCAGGCCGAGTTCCGAAACCAGCGGCGACAGTGCGTTGGGCAGGATCTCGCGGAAGATGATCCAGGCGCTGCCCTCGCCGCGCAGTTTCGCCGCCTCGACATAGTCCATGACGTTGATGTCGACGGCGACCGCGCGCGACAGGCGATAGACGCGGGTCGAGTCGAGAATGCCCATCACGAGGATCAGCGTCACCAGATTGGTAGGCAGCACGGACAGCACGACAAGACCCATGATCAACGTCGGGATCGACATCAAAAGATCGACAAGGCGCGACAGCAGCGTATCGAACCAGCCGCCGAAGACCGCCGCCGAGAAGCCGAGGATGGCGCCGAGCGAGAACGACAGCGCGGTGGCCAGCACCGCGATGAACAGGGTGATGCGGGCGCCGTAGATCATGCGCGACAGCAGGTCGCGGCCGAGATTGTCGGTGCCCAGCAAATGGGTAGCCGACATCGGTTCCCAGACATCGCCGACGATCTCGCCATTGCCGTGCGGTGCGATCCACGGTGCGAAGACCGCCGCCAGCACGAACAATGCCGTCAGCACGATGCCGATTAGCGCGGGGATGGGGATGCGTTTGATATCGAGCATATCCGCCCCCTATTTCGGATGTCTGAGACGCGGATTGGCGACGATAGCCCCTATGTCCGCAATGATGTTCAGGCTGATGTAGACGGCGGCGAAGATCAGGCCGACCGCCTGCACCACCGGCACGTCGCGCTTGGTGACGTGGTCGACCAGATACTGTCCCATGCCCGGATAGACGAAGATCACCTCGACCACGACGACTCCGACGATCAGGTAGGCGAGGTTGAGCATGACGACGTTGATGATCGGCGCGATGGCATTGGGAAAGGCATGCTTGCGGATGACGTTGAAGGCCGACAGGCCTTTCAGTTCCGCCGTCTCGACATAGGCCGACTGCATGACGTTGAGGATCGCCGCGCGCGTCATGCGCATCATATGCGCCAGCACGACCAGCGTCAGCGCCGTCGCCGGCAAGGCGATCGCCTGCATGCGTTCGCCGAACGGCATGCCGTCATAGACGGTTGAGATGCCGGGGAATATTTGCCACTTCACGGCGAAGAAATAGACGAGCACATAGCCAATGAAGAATTCGGGAAACGACGTCGAGGCGAGCGCAAGTCCTGAGATCAGCTTGTCGACCCAGCCATTGCGGTAGCGCACCGCGATGAGACCGAGGATGATCGCCAGCGGCACAGCGACAACGGCCGCCCAGAAGGCGAGGAACAGCGTGTTCCACAGCCGGCCCTTGATCGACGTGGCGATGTCCTGGCCGCTCGACATGGCGGTACCCAGGTCGCCTGTCACTACCCCGCCGAGCCAGCGGAAATACCTGATATAGGCCGGATCGTTAAGGCCGAGCTGCTCGCGCAGATTGGCGAGCGACTCCGGCGTCGCCGATTGCCCGAGAATGGCTTGCGCGACGTCGCCGGGCAGGATCTGTGTGCCGGCGAAAATCAGGACCGAAACGGCCAACAAGAGGAGAATGCCCAGCGCAACGCGCTGGGCAATCAGTTTCAGGATGGGTGAAGACATATCCGCAAAGCCGGCTCAGGCTTCGAGCCAGCACTTCGCCAGTGCGTAGCCGTTCATTAGCTCCTGATGCGGATCGTCGATCCAGCCGCCGACCTTGGCGCCGGTCGCGTCGATGAACTGGTTGAACATCGGCAGGATCAGGCCGCCTTCGTCGCGCACCAGGACAGCCATGTCGTGGTACATCTGCTTGCGCTTGGTCTCGTCGAGCTCGGCGCGAGCCGCCAGCACCATCTTGTCGAAATCCGGACGCTTGAAACGCGTGTCGTTCCAGTCGGCCGTCGATAGATAAGCGGTGGAATACATCTGATCCTGGGTCGAGCGGCCACCCCAGTAGGAGGCACAGAAGGGCTGCTTGTTCCAGACTTCGTTCCAGTAGCCGTCGCCCGGCTCGCGCTTGAGCTCGAGCTTGATGCCGGCCTTGGCGGCGCTCTGCTGGAAGAGCTGCGCTGCATCGACTGCGCCTGGGAAGGCGACGTCCGAGGTTCTCAGTAGCACGGCGCCGTCGTGACCGGACTTCTTGTAGTGGAACTTCGCCTTGTCGGGATCGTACTTGCGCTGCTCGATCTCGGTAAACAGCGGATAGGACGCATTGATCGGGAAGTCGTTGCCGAGGGAACCGTAGCCGCGCAGGATCTTGTCCAGCATCTCCTCGCGGTCGATGGCCAGCTTGAGCGCCATGCGCAGGTCGTTGTTGTCGAACGGCGCGGTGTTGCAATGCATGATGAACACGTAGTGGCCTGGGCCGGCGTGATTGCGGATGGTGACGCCCGGCAGACGCTTGATCAAGTCGACAATCTTCGGCTCGACGCGATTGATCATGTTGACCTGGCCGCCCTGCAGGGCCGCTGTGCGCGCCGTCGCGTCGTTGATGACGATGACCTCGATCTGGTCGGCATGGCCCATCTTGTCGCCTTGCCAGTAATTGGCGAAGCGCTCGGCGCCATGGCGCACGCCAGGCTCGTTGGTCTTGACCATGTAAGGGCCGGCCGAGATGCCGGCGTCTGGCTTATCCTTGCCGCCATTCGGCTGGACGATCAGGTGATAGTCGCTGAGCAGGTAGGGAAGGTCGGCGTTCGCCTCCTTCAGCGTCAGCACAACTTCCTTGCCGCTGGCCTTGATGGTTTCGATGCCCTTCATGTAGCCGAGCGCGCCGGACTTCGACTTCTCGTCCGAATGGCGCTCCAGCGTGGCGGCGACGTCTTCGGCGGTCACGGTCTTGCCGTTGTGGAATTCGACGCCGTCGCGGATCTTCAGCGTCCACACCTTGGCGTCGTCCGAGGAGCCGATCTCCTCGGCGATACGGTTCTCAAGCTTGCCCTCGGGAGACAGCTCGACGATCATTTCGCCCCAGCACTTGCCGAAGGCGAACGGCACCTGCGTCATCATTAGCGCCGGATCGAGGCTGTTGGTGGATTCGCCACCGACCAGGCCGGCCTTCAGCGTGCCACCCTTGACCGGACCCGCCGCGCGCGCCGCACTTGAAAGCAGCGAGTTGGCGAAGGGGGCGGTGACGCCGAGCGCTGCCGCCCGGCCCAGAAAATCACGACGGCTCAGTTTGCCCGACGCGACACGCCGGCTAAGATATTCCAGTTCGTTTGACATTTTGAGTTCCTCACTCTGTTGGTTCGACTCTGGGGTCGTTTTTCTTGTTTCTTGTGGGGAGAATAATGACCGCAAGGGAAAGCGGTAAGCAAGACCGAATGCGACATGCCGTGGCGTAAATCGTACGTCGCAATTGGACCAACGAAACCGGCGTTCAAAGAAGCGCGCGCGGCACCTTCTCCTCGAAATTGCGTTCGAAAACGAGCCTTTCGCCCTCATAGGCCTCGATTCTGGCGCTGACGATGAAGTTTTGCGCGTCCGATCGCATTTCGGCGGATGTCTCGGTGCGCACCGACCATCCATTTCGCGACAGGGTCTGCGTCCAATGCGTCTTTCCCGAGGCCGACAGCGGATCGTCGGGATGGATCGTCCAGGTCTCGCGGGCGATGCTGCCATTGGCAAGGCCGTGATCGAGATCGCGCACCTCGCCAAAATCATCAACGATGGAAAGCGTGACAATTCCGGTCTTCTCGTCGCGATCGACATGGCGCTCGGAATTGGTGGCGCGGATCGTTTCTGTCGCCCAGGGCGAGGCGCCTTCCGGCTCGGCAAACGTCGCTTCGTCGCCTGTTGCCAGCGGCCGCAGCGGCAAGGACAGCGTCGCGGTCGACAGCGCGAGTTGGACCGGCTCCGGCGACGGCCAGATCATCGGCCAATAGGCGTTCGAAACAGCAATACGCAGGCGGTGGCCAGCCGGCACGCGGTAGGCGCATTGATCGAGCACCACGCGCGCCGACACGGTTTCGCCCGGCACCAGCGCCTCGGGGAATTCGTGCGAGTTGCGATGCGTCAGGTTGAGTACGCCGTAAGAGATCAGCTCGGTGGCACCGTCGGGATGCACGTCGCAAAGCCGGACCGCGATGTTGGCCTGACGCCGGTCGGACGCGACCCGGACCAGGACTTCGGGCGCACCGACGATATCGATAGCCTCACGGAGCTCCGGCTGGTCGAAACACACCGACAAAGCGTCGTCGGGGCGCTGGTCGCCTGGCAGTTCCGGGCCGAAGGTGAACGGAAAATACTCGCCGCCGGCCAGGCCGCAGCTTTGCGGCGAGGCGACGATCGCGGGGTTGCCGCCCTCGGCGATAAGCTCGATCGATTGCGTCTTGATGTTGGACGAAGGCCATTGCTGTTCCGCCACCCAGCGGCCCGGCCGCTCGGGATGCCAGCGTGCCGGACGCACGCTGTCCATGACATAGGCGCGGTAGGCGGGGTCGGCCTCGACGCCCGTGTCGATATCCTTCAGCCAGCGGTCCCACCAGCGCAACGCCTCCTGCAGGAAGCCGATGGCGGGCCTGGGCCCGGCGTAATGCGGGTATTTGTGGATCCACGGCCCGATGATGCCCTTGACCGGCGCTTCGATTTTGCTGGCGAGATGCGAGACGGTGTTGCGGTAGCCGTCATGCCAGCCGCCGATCGACAGCACCGCGGCTTTGACGGCGGAAAAATCCTCGCAGATCGAGCCGCGCTTCCAGTAGGCGTCGCGGTGCTGGTGCTTCAGCCACAGCGGCGCCAGGAAAGGCTGGTTCTCCAGCCGGGTGAGCCACAGGTCGCGCCATCTATTGTCTCCGGCCAGCAGCGGATCCGGAGGCCGCGACGAGTAGGACAGCATGGTCGAGGCCCAGCCGAAATTCTCAATCAGCAGGCAACCACCCTTGTAATGGATGTCGTCGGCATAGCGGTCGACGGTCGAGCACAGGCTGATCACCGCCTTCAGCGACGGCGGCTGTTTGGCCGCCACCTGCAGGCAGTTGAAGCCGCCCCAGGAAATGCCCATCATGCCGACATTGCCGTTGCACCAGGGCTGACTTGCCGCCCAGGCGATGACGTCGCAGGCATCCTGCAATTCCTGCTCGGAATATTCGTCGTCCATCAGCCCTTCGGAATCGCCATTGCCGCGCATGTCGACGCGGATCGAGGCATAGCCGTGGCCGGCGAAATACGGATGCGTCAGCTGATCGCGAAAGATGGTGCCGTCGCGCTTGCGGTAGGGCAGATGCTCAAGGATCGCCGGCACCGGATCATCACCGGCATCTTCCGGCATCCACACCCGCGCCGACAGCCGGCAGCCATCGGGCATGACGATGGCCATGTCCGGAAATTCGACGACCTTGCGGGGAAATTCGGTGACGGTTTTCATGGGAGCTCTCCAGGATGTCAGTGACGCATGAAACGTGTACGTCACGAAGTCAAACGGGCGACGGTCCGTGTCGCCGAGACGACGCCTGGCGGGGACCGTTCGACTTTCCATCTTGCGTTGTCCCATTAATTTATGTATTACTTTTATTCGCTTAGGCCCGATGCATTGAGGACAATCTCGACTGAAGATCGTTTGGGATGAGCCAAAGCGCGTGACGAACCTCGAAGGCCGAGGTCTGGACTTTGCCGAACTCGATATCGAGTTTTTTGCGACTTCAACCGTCCTCCCGGCCAAAGCAGGCCGACTCAAGGCGATTGGCGAATTCGGAGAGATCATTCTCGCCGTGATCTTTAAGCCGCTTGGTTCCGAAGCGATTTCGGTAATCTCGATGCGTCGTGCCAGCCGAAAGGAAAGGTCCGTATATGAGCAATCCTAAATCGCATATTCGACCGCTTACCAATGAGGAGGAAGCGGAAATTCAAAGACAAATTGCCGCTGATCCCGATGATGCGGAGGCGACCGACGAAGAGCTGGTGCATGCCAAACCTTTCGCGGAAGTGTTTCCAGAACTTTTCGAGAGTATAAGGCGGTCCCGTGGTCGGCCGACCGTGGAAAAGCCGAAGCAAGTTGTGTCCATCCGCCTGGATCAGGATGTCGTCAGAAAATTCAAGGCCACCGGCAAGGGTTGGCAAGCCAAGATAAATGAAGTGCTGAAGAAAGCGAAAATTGGTTAAGCATCCGCGTCAATTCAGCGGAATGTCGTTTTCATCCTTGCTCGCCTGGTAGGCGCCGGACAACTCGTCATAACGGGCCGAGATATTGTCGATGCGTGTTTCCAGCCGCTGGCGTTCGGCCTCGGGCAGGGACCGCACCAGCCTGCGGATCGAAAAGCTCTTCCAGTAGGCGTTCTCGGCATTGTAGCCGCCGGGATCGAGGGTGAAGACCTCCTTCAGGATCTTCAAATCATGCGGGATGGCGAAGCTGTCACGCGAATCCTCATGACTGAACAGATAGTAGAAATTGTCGAAGCCGGTCCAGGTGATCGCCGACAGGCACAGCGAGCATGGCTCGTGCGTGGCGATGAAGATTGCGTCCTTGGTGTCGACTCGCTCTGCCTTCGGCATTTCGTAGAAGCGCTTCAGGCAATGCACCTCGCCATGCCAGAGCGGGTTTTCCACCTCGTTGTTGGTCTCGGCCAGCACCAGCGAACGGTCGTCCTTGCGCAGGATCGCCGCGCCGAACAGTTTGTTGCCATGGGCGACACCTTCGGCCGTCTTCGGCACGATATCGTGCTCGATCACGTCGAGCAGGCGGTCGATCAGCGAAATGTCGGTCATTACTGGGTCTCCTGCTGCATGTCCCCCAAAAGTGCCCCGGTTTCGGGGTAACGACATGCACAAAAAATCAAGGGAGATGTATCTCGTAGGCGTGCGAGAAATGGAATTCCTCGAGGTTGGGGCCGTCGCCACCCCGGTCGACGATCAGAAAATCCTGCGCCTCGCCGAGCGGCGTCAGCACGCCATGCCAGAGATTGCGCCGGTAATTGATCCCTTGTCCGGGGGCAGTGATAAAGGCATGCGGCTCTCCCGGTCCTTCATCCCCGTCATGGCAGACGACGACCAGGAACGGGCGCGGCGACAGCGGAATGAATGCCTGGCTGCCGAACGGGTGGCGCTCTACCATGCTCAGCTTCAGCGGCAATTCGTAGGGCGTGCCGCGCACCATGGAGATCAGCACGCGGGCGTTCGGCCCGGTCGCCTCGGCGGTGGCGAGATCGTGGTAGCGCTCGGCCCTGCCGCCATTGATCGGGTAGTGGTTGTCGCCGCTCATGTCGATGACGTCGCCAAATGGAGCAAAGCTCTCGCGGGTCAGCGGCCGCGCGACGATACGGGTCATGGAGCGCGCTTTGCGATGCCGGCGCCACCGAGCTTGGCGTGGCGGTTGACGTCCTTGTAGAGCAGATAGCGAAATTTGCCCGGACCGCCGGCATAGCAGGCCTGCGGGCAGAAGGCGCGCAGCCACATATAGTCGCCGGCCTCGACCTCGACCCAATCCTGATTGAGGCGGTAGACCGCCTTGCCTTCCAGCACATAGAGCCCGTGCTCCATGACATGGGTCTCGGCGAAGGGAATGACCGCGCCGGGTTCCAGCGTCACGATTGTCATGTGCATGTCATGGCGCAAGTCGGCCGGATCGACGAAACGTGTCGTCGCCCAGCGACCCTCGGTGCCGGGCATCGGCGTTGGCGCGATCTCCTGTTCGTTGGTGAAGAAGGCTTCGGGCGTATCGAGACCGTCGACCACCTCGTAGGCCTTGCGAATCCAATGGAAGCGGACATCGGCCTTGCCTTCGTTGCGAACCGTCCAGCCGCTGGCCGGCGGCAGGAAGGCAAATCCACCGGGCCGCAATACGTGCTTCTTGCCGGCAAGCAGAACCGTCAATTCGCCTTCGACCACGAACAGGGCACCTTCGGCGCCGGCATCGGGTTCCGGCCGGGCGCTGCCGCCGCCGGGCGCGACCTCGACAATGTACTGCGAGAACGTCTCGGCAAAACCGGACAGCGGTCGCGACAAGATCCAGACGCGGGTCTTGTCCCAGAACGGCAGGGCGCTGGTGACGATGTCCTGCATCACGCCCCTGGGGATGACGGCGTAGGCCTCGGTGAAGACGGCGCGGCCGGTCAGCAACTCGCTCTGGCCGGGGTGGCCGCCACGTGGTGCGTAATAGGTTCGCTCGGGCATCCTGATCGTATCCATGGGTTCAAACCTATTGCGGAAGCATGTCCTTGAGGCGGAGCAGCGCGATGCGCTCGACCTGTTTGCAGGCGGTCTCGAATTCGACGCCGCGGCTATTGCCGATGCGCGTCTCGAATTCGGCGAGGATTTCCTCCTTGGTCTTGCCCTTCACCGCGATGATGAAGGGGAAGCCGAAGGTGGTGACGTAGGCGGCGTTCAATTTGGAAAACAGTTCGCGCTCCTTGTCGGTTAGCGCGTCGAGCCCGGCCGAAGCTTGTTCCCTGGTTGATTCAGCCGTCAGCCGTTTGGCCTTGGCCAGCTTGCCGGCAAGATCGGGATGGGCATTGAGCACGGAAAGCCGCTCGGTCTCGCTGGCGGAGCGGAAGATACGGCAGAGTGCGTTGTGCAAGCCACCGGCCGTGTCATGCGCCGGGCCCAGTTCCAGCTCATGGGCGCGTTCGGCGATCCAGGGCGAATGCTCGAACACGCCGCCGAACGTGTGAACAAACGTCTCGAACTCCATCTTGGATGGACGCAATGCCGCCGGCTTGTAGGGATGATTCTCCTGCCAATGCTTGGCGATATCGACGCGCCGCGCCAGCCAAACCTTGTCATGCGATTTGACATAATCGACGAAGCGCTTCAGCGCCGCGACGCGGCCCGGACGCCCGACGAGGCGGCAATGCAGGCCGATGTTCATCATGCGCGGCCGGCCGGCCTTGCCCTCGGCGTAGAGCGTGTCGAAATTATCTTTGAGATAGGCAAAGAACTGGTCGCCCGAATTGAACCCTTGCGGCGTGGCGAAGCGCATATCGTTGGCGTCGAGCGTGTAGGGGATGATGAGCTGCGTGCCGCCTGCGTGCTCGAACCAGTAGGGCAGTTCGTCGTCATAGGTGTCCGACACGTAGTCGAAACCGCCCTCTTCCGCCACAATCCGCACCGTGTTGATCGATGTGCGGCCCGTGTACCAGCCGGTCGGTCGTTGCCCGGTCACCTCATAGTGCAGGCGGATCGCTGCTTCGAGGTCGCGACGCTCATCTTCGGCGCTGTGGTCGCGGTAGTCGATCCATTTCAGCCCGTGCGAGGCGATTTCCCAGCCGGCTTCCTGCATGGCCGAGACCTGGTCGGGCGAACGGGCGAGCGCGGTGGCGACACCGTAGCAGGTGATCGGCACCTCGGCCTCGGTGAACAGCCGCAGCAGCCGCCAGAAGCCGGCGCGCGCGCCATATTCGTAGATTGATTCCATATTCCAGTGGCGCTGGCCCACCCAGGGCGCAGCGCCGACGATTTCCGACAGGAAGGCTTCCGACGCCTTGTCGCCATGCAGCACGCAGTTCTCGCCACCCTCTTCATAGTTGACGACGAACTGCACTGCGACATGCGCACCATCGGGCCATTTCGGATCCGGCGGATTGGCTCCGTAGCCGCGCATGTCTCTGGTGTATCGCATCGTCCCTCCTGCCGGGCATGGCCCGAAGTGTGGTGAGAATATCGAAAGGACTGCCTACGCATTCCCCCGAAAATTTTTGAAAGTGTTTTTGTCGCACTCCGCTCGACCAGGACTTATGCATCGCCTTTAATTGGCGCACAATTCACTGTTGATATTTGATCGTACCGGGCCAAATTCGCTCGTACCGAAAATGGGAGGCGGCCAATGGCAGAAACGTCGAAAGCCGATGGCGGGCGTCTGACGACCCATGTCCTCGACACGGCGACCGGCAAGCCGGCGGCGGGACTGTCGATCGCGCTCTATTACCTCGAGGGCAAGGCGCGAACACATCTGAAGACTGTTGTCACCAATGCCGACGGCCGTTGCGATAAGCCGCTGCTCGCCGGCGTGGAGTTCCGCACCGGCGAATACGAACTGGTCTTCGCGGCCGGTGATTATCTACGCCAGCAGGGAACGAAATTGCCGAACCCGGCCTTTCTCGACTTGATACCAATTCGTTTCGGCGTGGCCGAGCCGGTGCACTATCATGTGCCACTGCTCGTCTCGCCCTATGGCTATTCGACCTACAGGGGGAGCTGAAGCATGGCCAAAGTCAGCATCCGTAACGAGATCCGGTTCATTCTCAATGGCAGGGATGTCGTGCTTTCATCGGTGGCCCCTGAGGCGACCTTGCTTGATTGGCTGCGGCTCGACCGTTCGCTGCGCGGCACCAAGGAAGGCTGTGCCGAAGGCGATTGTGGAGCCTGCACCGTGTTAGTGGGCAAGCTTTCGGCTGGCGGCCTGGTCTATGAAAGCGTCAACGCCTGCATCCGGTTCCTTGGCTCGCTGGACGGCACCCATGTCGTCACCGTCGAGCATTTGCATGGGTCGCCCGGGCAGTTGCACCCGGTGCAGCAGGCGATGGTCGATTTCCACGGTTCGCAATGCGGCTTCTGCACGCCGGGTTTCGTCATGTCTCTCTATGGCCTGTGGATGAAATCACCGGACCCGTCGAACGCTTCTATCGAAAAGGCGTTGCAGGGCAATCTCTGCCGCTGCACCGGCTACGAGGCGATCATACGCGCGGCGCATGCCATCTCCAGCTACGGCAAGGTGGCGAAGGACCCGCTGGCCGCCGAGCGCAAGGCGATCACAGCGAGGCTCGAGGCCATGCATGACGGTGCGCGGGTCGAGATCGGCGCCGGCAAGAAGCGGCTGATCGTGCCGGCCAATGTCGATGATTTCGCCACTGTGCTGGACAAGGAACCTGGCGCCACAATCGTCGCCGGTGCGACCGATGTCGGCCTGTGGGTGACCAAGCATATGCGCGATATTTCGCCGGCGATCTTCATCGGCGATCTCGATGGGCTTTGCACCATCGCCGAAGACAATGGCCTCATCACCATCGGCGCCGGCGTCACCTACACCGAAGCATTCTCGACGCTGGCCAGACGCATACCGGCGCTGGGGCCGTTGTTCGATCGCATCGGTGGCGATCAGGTGCGCAACATGGGCACTATCGGCGGCAACATCGCCAACGGCTCACCGATCGGCGACATGCCGCCGCCCCTGATCGCGCTTGGCGCGCGGCTGACGCTGCGCAAGGGCAACAAGCGGCGCACGATCCCGTTGGAAACCTTCTTCATTGCCTATGGCAAGCAGGACCGGCAGCCTGGCGAATTCGTCGAAGCGGTGCACGTGCCAGTGCCGGCCAAGGGCACAAAATTCGCCGTCCACAAGATCACCAAGCGCCGCGACGAGGACATCACGGCAGCCCTCGGCGCCTTCTTCCTGACGCTGGCCAGGGATGGCACGGTCGCGGATGTGCGCATCGCCTATGGCGGCATGGCGGCGACGCCGAAGCGTGCGCCGGCCGTTGAAAAAGCGCTGCTCGGCAAGCCGTGGACAGAACAGACGGTAGAGGTGGCGATGGCCGAGTACCCGAAAGACTTTACGCCGCTCACCGACATGCGCGCCTCGGCCGAGTATCGAGCTCTGGCGGCGAAGAACCTGCTGCTGCGCTTCTTTGTCGAAACCGCGGATACCCGGGCACCATTCCAGGTGTCACGCAACGAGGCAGCATGATGAACACCAATGCCAGTGAACAAACAGCCGAACGGTCGCGAGTAGCGTCCCCGTTCACGGGGAGAAGATGCCGGCAGTCAGATGAGGGGCGGCGCCGTCATCGATCTTTGTCTGAAAGGCTGTCAACGTCGGCGCTGCCCCTCATCCGGCCCTTCGGGCCACCTTCTCCCCGTGAACGGGGAGAAGGAAAAGGGGACGCTCGATGACCAGCCACGCTCCCAACCTCAAGGCTGAAAAGATTTCAGGCGGCGTCGCCACCAGCCAGCGCCACGATTCCGCGCACAAGCATGTCAGCGGCACCGCCGTCTATATCGACGACATGCCGGAGCCAGCCGGCACGCTGCATGGCTGCCTCGGGCTTTCGGCTGCAACACATGCCACCATCACCAGCATGGATCTCTCGGCGGTGCGTACAGCGCCCGGCGTTGTCGACGTGCTGACGGCCAAGGACGTGCCGGGCGAAAACGACATCTCGCCGACCGGCCGCCACGACGAGCCGGTGCTGGCCGACGGCAAGGTGCAGTTCTACGGACAGCCGATCTTTTGCGTCATTGCCGAGACGCGCGAGCAGGCGCGTCGTGCGACAAGGCTGGCCAAGGTCGAATACAAGGAATTGCCTTTCGTCACCGACATCGGCGAGCTCGATCCGAAGAAGGACAAGTTCGTCACGCCGCCGCTGACCCTGAAGCGCGGCGATGCCGCTACAGCGATCCGTCAGGCGCCGCGCCGGCTGAAAGGAAAAATGCGCATCGGCGGCCAGGAGCATTTCTATCTCGAAGGCCATATCGCTATGGCCGTGCCCGGCGAGGACCAGGACGTCACCATTTATTCCTCGACCCAGCATCCGAGCGAAATCCAGCACATGGTCAGCCACGCGCTGGGCGTGCCGAGCAACGCCATTACGGTGGAAATCCGCCGCATGGGCGGCGGCTTCGGCGGCAAGGAGACGCAAGGCAACCAGTTTGCGGCATTGGCCGCGATCGCCGCGAAGAAGCACCATCGCGCCGTGAAAATCCGGCCCGACCGCGACGACGACATGATCGCCACCGGCAAGCGTCACGATTTCCTGGTCGACTATGAGGTCGGCTTCGACAACGAGGGCAACATCCTCGGTGTCGATTTCATGTTCGCGGCGCGCTGCGGCTTTTCGTCGGACCTTTCCGGCCCGGTGACCGATCGCGCACTGTTCCACTGCGACAACACCTATTTCTGGCCGGCGGTGCATGCGCAGTCGGCACCGCTCTACACCAACACCGTGTCGAACACCGCTTTCCGTGGTTTCGGCGGCCCGCAAGGCATGGTCGGCGCCGAGCGCGTCATCGACGAGGTCGCCTTTGCGGTCGGCAAGGATCCACTCGAAATCCGCAAGAAGAATTTCTACGGCACATCCGACCGCAACATCACGCCCTACCACCAGACGGTCGAGGACAACATCATCCAGCGCATCGTCGCCGAACTGGAGGAAAGCGCCAGCTACGCACGGCGGCGGCGGGAAATATCGGCCTTCAACGCCAACAGTCGTTTCATCAAGCGGGGCCTGGCGCTGACGCCGGTCAAGTTCGGCATCTCGTTCACCGCCACGCACTACAATCAGGCCGGTGCGCTGGTGCATGTCTATACCGACGGTTCGGTGCACCTGAACCATGGCGGTACCGAGATGGGGCAGGGCCTCTACGTCAAAGTGGCGCAGGTGGTGGCGGAAGAGTTCCAGATCGACCTCGACCAAGTGAAGATCACCGCGACCACGACCGGCAAGGTACCGAACACTTCGGCCACGGCGGCGTCGTCCGGCTCCGACCTCAACGGCATGGCGGCGCGGAACGGCGCTCGCCAGATCAAGGATCGGCTGACCGATTTCGCCGCCGAAAAATATCAGGTGCCGCGCGATCAGGTGCTGTTCCTGCCCAACCGGGTGCGCATCGGCAACCAGGAAATCGCCTTCGCCGACCTCGTCAAGCAAGCCTATATGGCCCGCATCCAGCTTTCGGCGGCCGGTTTCTACAAGACGCCGAAAATCCACTGGAACCGTGACAAGGGCGAGGGGCGCCCATTCTATTATTTCGCCTATGGAGCCTCGTGCTCGGAGGTCTCGGTCGACACGCTGACCGGCGAATACATGGTCGAGCGCACCGACATTCTGCATGATTGCGGCCGCTCTCTGAACCGCGCCATCGACATCGGCCAGATCGAGGGAGGCTTCATCCAGGGCATGGGCTGGCTGACGACGGAAGAACTGTGGTGGGACGACAAAGGCCGGCTGCGCACCCACGCGCCATCGACCTACAAGATCCCGCTCGCCTCCGATCGGCCGAAGATCTTCAACGTCACCTTGGCCGACTGGCCGGAAGCCAGCGAGCCGACGATCCACCGCTCCAAGGCGGTCGGCGAGCCGCCGTTCCCGCTCGGCATGTCGGTGCTGCACGCCCTGTCGGACGCGGTGGCGAGCGTCGCCGACAACCGGATCTGTCCGCGCCTCGATGCGCCGGCGACACCGGAGCGGGTTCTGATGGCGATCGAGCGGCTGAAGTCTGAGGCCAAGGCTTGAGTCCGCGCCAGGGGTCGGTATGCGTGCAATTCAGGCCGAAAAACCCTATGTTTCCCGCACGGGAATGCGAATGATGAATTCGAAAGTGCAAAACCTCAAAGACTTCCTTGCTGGCCAAGGCCGCATCGCCTTGGTCGAGATCGCCGGCACGAAAGGGTCGACGCCACGCGAGAAGGGCGCCTTCATGCTCGTCTCGCAAGAGGCGACTTCAGGCACGATCGGCGGCGGGCAACTTGAGTATATGGCCATCGACAAGGCTAGGCAGATGCTTTTCTCCCCCTCAAGGGGGGAGAGACCCCGCGCCGCGGCGACCCCACCCGACGGCTTCGCCGCCACCCTCCCCTCAAGGGGGAGGGATATTCGCGCCACCCTCGACGTCCCGCTAGGCCCCGAGATCGGCCAATGCTGCGGCGGGCGCGTCGAAGTGCTGATCCGGCTCGTCGATGCCGCGCTCGCCGCCGAGCTGGTTGCGGCCGCGGAAGCCGAGGAGGCTCATCTGCCGCATGTCTATATCTTCGGTGGCGGCCATGTCGGCCAGGCGCTGGCGTCGACGATCTCACTTCTTCCCGTGCATGGCGTCGTCATCGAAACGCGGGCCGAGGCGTTGGAAGGTATGCCGGAAACCGTGGAGACGCGGCTGACAGCTATACCCGAAGCGATGGTGCGCGATGCGCCTGCCGGCGCCGCCTTCGTCATTCTCACTCACGACCACGCGCTGGATTTCCTGATTGTCGCCGAGGCGCTGAAACGCGGCGACACCGCCTATGTCGGCATGATTGGCTCGAAGACCAAGAAAGCGACGTTCAAGAACTGGTTCTTGAAATCGGCGGATGGCAGCGAGGCGGAATTTGCCCGCCTCGTCTCGCCGATCGGCGGCGACACCGTCAAGGACAAGCGTCCGCAAGTCATCGCGGCGCTTGCGGCTGCCGAGATCATGACGGCGCTGGTCGCCCACGCCGCAGCATCAAATGTCGGCCATCAGGTTCCGCATGACAAGCTGACGGTCGGCTAAGCTTGCGCCTCAACGCATCTCAGTCAGGCCGTTTCAAGCCCAGATGCTCGCGCAGTGTGCGGCCGTCATAATCCCTGCGGAACAGGCCTCGCCGCTGCAATTCCGGCACGACCAACGCGGCAAAGGCATCGAGTTCGCCGGGAAAATACGAGGGCATGACGTTGAAGCCGTCGGCCGCTCCGCACTCGAACCGGGCCTGTAGTTCGTCGGCGATTTGGGCCGCTGTGCCGACGATGCGCCAATGGCCGCGCGCGCCGGCGAAATGCCGCGCCAGCTGCCGGATGGAGAGTCCGTCGCGGCGCGACTGCTCGATCACCAGCGCCTGCCGGCTCTTCATCTCCTCGCTCTCAGGCAGCTCCGGCAGCGGTCCATCGATCGGATAGCGCCAGAGATCGGAGATGCTGAGATAGCTGGACAGCAGCGCCACGCCGACATCGTCGGGGATCAGCTCCTGCAATTCTTCGTATTTTTCCTGGGCCTCCGCCTCGGTTTCCGCCACCACCGGTGCGACGCCCGGCATGATCTTGATGTCGTCCGGCTCACGCCCATAGGCCGCCAGACGCCCCTTGAGGTCGTCGTAGAAGGCCTTGGCTTCCTCGAAAGTCTGCGCCGCCGTGAACACCATATCGGCGGTGCGGGCGGCGAGGTCGCGGCCGATCTCAGAGGCGCCGGCCTGGACCATGACCGGCGCGCCTTGCGGTGAACGCGGCAGGTCGAGCGGATCCCGCACCGAAAAACTCTGGCCGTCGTGGGCAGAGGCGCCGAGCTTGCCGCGCCAAAGCCCGGCGACCACTTCGGCGAACTCGCGCGCCCGTTCGTAGCGGTCGGCATGGGGCTTGAGGCCAGTCGAGCCGAAATTGGCGGCTTCGATGGGGCTGGCCGAGGTGACCAGGTTCCAGCCGGCACGGCCGCCGCTTAGATGATCGAGCGACAAAAAGGTCCGTGCCAGCCCATAGGGCTCGTTGTAGCTTGTCGAGGCCGTGGAGACGAGGCCGATGCGGCTGGTCTGGACGGCGAGCGCCGAAAGCAGGCTGATCGGCTCGAAGCCGATCGAGCGCGACGTCTGGCTGGCGATGCCGACATCGGCTTCGCGCAGGCCGGCGGCGTCCTCGCAGAACACCATGTCGAATTTCGCCGCCTCCGCCGTGCGCGCCAGCCGGATGTAATGGTCGATGTCTATGCCCGCCGTGACATGCGCCTTTGGGTGGCGCCAGGCGGCGATGTGGTGGCCGGTCGCCCACAGGAAGGCACCAAGCTTCATCTGACGGTGCGCGCCGGTCATTGATCTTCTCCGCCGGCAAGCCCGAGATGCGAGCGCAACGTCGCGCCGCGATAGCTCTGTCGAAACAGGCCGCGCAGCCGCAGCTCCGGCAAAACCAGATCGACGAAATCGTCGAGCGCTGAGAGTTGTGCCGGCATCTGGATATTGAATCCGTCGCAGCTTTTCGAGCGGAATTCTTTTTCCATGCTGTCGGCGATGATCGGCTTGGTGGTGCCATTGGTGAGGAGCGAGATATTCGTCAGAAGCCTCACGGCATCAGGATCGCGTCCGCAGGCGACAACGCGGCGCTTCAGGTCCTCATAGCGCGCTTTCGCGCCATCGATCGGCCCGTCGTCCAGCAGAATGACATCGGCGGCGCGGGCGGCAATATCCAGGTCGGGCTCCGACAGACCGGACAGCACCAGCACCGGCCTGTCCTGCGGCGATCTCGCGACGTTCAGCGGTCCGCGCACGGAAAAGAACTCGCCCTTGTGGTCGAGCAGGTGCATTTTTCCGGGGTCGTGGAAGCGGCCACCGCTCTTGTCGAATAGCAGCGCATCCGCATCCCAGCCCCGCCACAAGCCCTGGACGATGCCGATATACTCCTCCGTGCGCCGGCGAAAATCGTCGGACGAAAAGCCTTCGGGCCGGCTGAAATTGGCCGCCTCGCGCGGGTTCTGCGCCATGGTCGCGTTCCAGCCGGCGCGGCCATGGCTGATGATGTCGAGCGAGGCGAAACGGCGCGCCAGGTTGTAGGGCTGATGGCCAATTGTGGAGGCCGTGGCGCCGAGCCCGATTCTGCTCGTTACGGTTGCCAGTGCGGCCAGCAGCGTCGTCGCTTCAAAGGGCACCGGCCTATTCGCTGCATCGCCACCGGCAGTCGGCGCGGAATCGGCGAACAGCACCATGTCCAACCCCGCAGCTTCGGCCTTTTGCACAAGGCCGGCCAGACGGCTGAACTCCGGCTTGGCTTCGGAATCGGAGGGTCCCGGAATGAGCGAAACCGCAAGATGCATTGTGGCGCCGTTGTCCATCGATGATCCCTGAAAGACCAAACAGAGCCGGAACTATGTTCGGCGCTCGCAGGGATGGCAACCGCCGGCGCTGGGCCAACTACCGGTCACTTGCCGGCCAGCAAGCTCCCGTGTGCGGTAGTTTAGCCGGGTCGTATGTGCTTGCGGTGGCGGATCGCATACTTTGATGATTAGCCGAAACGCTCCCCGCTTCGTCATCCTATGGCGGAGCAAGGAGCGAAGCGACGCGGCGCAGACCATAGGATCCGCGACCTCCGAGCGCTGCTGCGGTGCAGAATTCTGCTCCGCTGCGCCATACGGCGAAGGTCGCGGCCTGGATCCCAGGGTCTCCGCGTCGGAGCTTCGCTCCTTGCTCCGCCCAGGGATGACGAAGCGGGGAGGCTTTCGGCCAATCTCGAACGTCAGCGTCAAGGATCGACCGGTGCCACGAGCAACCCTCACTTACCCGCAAGCAGATCATTGATCAGCCGCTGGCAGCGCTCAGCCATGAAGTCGAGCAGCAGCCGCACTTTTGGATCCTGCAGCTTCTTGTGCGGGTAAACGGCGGCGAACTGCACTGGCGTCGGCGGCGTGTTGCTCAGGATCACCTTCAGGCGCTGGTCGCGGATGAACGGCTCGACCTCGAAGCGTGGCTTGTTGATGATGCCGCGCCCCGACAGCGCCCAACTGGTCAGCACGTCGCCATCGTCGGTGTCGTAGGGCCCGTGCACTTCGAATTTCTGCGGGCCTGTGGGTGTCTGCAGCGTCCACACATATTCGCGCGCGCCGGAGTAGCGCAGCATCAGGCAGTCGTGTTTCTTGCCGATCAGCTCCTGTGGCTCCAACGGTTCGCCGCGCGCCTCCAGATATTCCGGCGCCGCCACCAGCACGCGCTCGCATTCCATGATGCCGCGCATCCTGAGGCTGGAATCCTCGATGATGCCGAGCCGGAAGGCGACGTCGATCCCTTCCTTCATGATGTCGACATTGTGGTCCGAGAGTCTCAGCCGTACCTCGATATCAGGGTATTTGTCGTGGAAATCGGGAATGCCCGAAGCCACCAGCCGGCGGCCGAGGCCCAAGGGTGCCGTGACGCGGATGGTACCGCGTGGCTGGCCGGAAAGGGCCGAGACAGCCGCTTCGGCCTCCGTGATCGCCTCCAGCACCTGCTTGGCGCCAGAATAAAAAACCGTGCCGTGTTCGGTCGGCATCAATTGCCGTGTGGTGCGGTTGAAAAGCCGCACGCCAAGATGCTTCTCCAACTCCTTGATGCGGTTGGAGGCGACCGCCGGTGAAATGCGCATGTCGCGCCCGGCGGCCGACAGATTGCCGAGCTCGACGACGCGGACGAAGACGGCGATGTTGTCGAGATAGGCCATACGAAGCACCTTCGCCGGTTTGCAGCGATAAGCCTAGTATTTTCCATTTTTTTTTGAAAGTCATCGTGCACCTCGCCCCTTTCCGTTTGCGCTCCAGCCCGTAAAGTCACCCAATCGGCAGGGACGACTTCAATGATGGATTTCGCGATTTTCTGGGACTGGCTGAGCTTCGCCGTGCGCTGGCTGCATGTCATCACCGGCATCGCCTGGATAGGCTCGTCGTTCTACTTCGTCGCGCTCGATCTCGGCCTGCGCCAGCGGCCGGGCATGCCTGTCGGTGCCTTCGGCGAGGAATGGCAAGTGCATGGCGGCGGCTTCTACCACATCCAGAAATACCTTGTGGCGCCGGCCGAGATGCCCGAGCACCTGACTTGGTTCAAATGGGAATCCTACGCCACCTGGCTGTCCGGCTTCGCCATGCTGTGCGTGGTCTATTATGCCGGAGCCGATCTGTTCCTGATCGATCCCAACGTGCTGCCCATGTCGGTGCCGGTCGGGATCCTGCTATCGCTGGCTACCATCGGCGTCGGCTGGGTGGTCTATGATCTCCTGTGCCGCTCGCCGCTTGGCAAGAGCGACACCGGGCTGATGCTGGTGCTCTATTGCGTGCTGGTGTTCATCGCCTGGGGGCTGACGCATTTGTTCACCGGCCGCGCAGCCTTCCTGCATCTGGGCGCCATCACCGCCACGATCATGTCGGCCAATGTCTTCATGGTCATCATCCCCAACCAGAAGATCGTCGTCGCCGACCTCATCGCAGGCCGCAAGCCCGACCCGAAATACGGCAAGATCGCCAAGCAGCGCTCGCTGCACAACAACTATCTGACGCTGCCGGTGCTGTTCCTGATGCTGTCGAACCACTATCCCCTGGCGTTCGGCACGCAGTTCAACTGGGTCATCGCCTCGCTGGTCTTCATCATCGGCGTGCTGATCCGGCATTATTTCAACAGTGTCCACGCGCGCAAGGGCAACCCGCATTGGACCTGGCTGGGCGCTCTTGTCTTGTTCATCATCATCATCTGGCTGTCGACCGCGCCGAAGGTGCTGACCGGCGAACCCCGGGAATCGGCGTCGGCGCAGGTCTATGTCGCTTCGGTGCATTTCCCAGCGGTGCGCGACACCGTGCTCGGCCGCTGCTCGATGTGCCATGCGGCGGAGCCGGTCTACGAGGGCATCTATCATGCGCCGAAGGGCGTGATGCTGGATACCGACGCCGGCATCGCCAACCATGCTCGCGAGATATATCTGCAGGCCGGCCGCAGCCACGCCATGCCGCCTGCCAACGTCTCGCAGATCACCGATAAGGAACGGGCGCTGCTGGTGGCCTGGTTCGAAGGCGCAGGGAAATAGCATGATTTCGACATTTCTGCGCGGCCGCACGCTGTCCTTTGTGCGCTGGCCCCAAACCATCGACGACCATGCCGCCTGGCGCTACGAGGAGGATGGCGGCTTGCTGATCCGCGATGGCCGGATCGTCGCCGCCGGTGCCTACGCTGACGTGGAGAAACAGGCCGGTGAAGCGGCGAAAAGAATCGACCACCGGCCGCATCTGCTGCTGCCGGGCTTCATCGATGCGCATGCGCATTTCCCGCAAATGCAGATCATCGCTTCCTATGGCGCCGAACTGCTCGACTGGCTGAACACCTACACCTTCCCGGAAGAAACCAAGTTCGCCGACGCGCAGCACGGCCGCCGCATCGCGCGGCTGTTCCTCGACGAGATGGTGCGCCACGGCACCACGACGGTCGCCGCCTATTGCTCGGTGCACAAGGCGTCAGCCGAAGCCTTCTTTGCGGAGTCGCATGACCGCAACATGCTCAACATCGCCGGCAAGGTGATGATGGACCGCAATGCGCCCGACGGCGTGCTCGACACGCCGCAATCCGGTTACGACGACACGAAAGCGCTGATCGCCGAGTGGCACGGCAAGGGGCGGCAGCTTTATGCCATCACGCCGCGCTTCGCCATCACCTCGTCGCCGGAGCAGATGGAGATGGCCGGCGTGCTGTGCCGCGAGCATCCTGACCTGCACATGCAGACGCATCTGTCGGAAAATCATGCCGAGATCGCCTTCACGCAGCAGCTCTATCCGTGGTCGCGCGACTACACCGACGTCTATGAGCATTATGGGCTGTTGGGGGAAAAAAGCCTGTTCGGCCATTGCATCCATTTGTCGGAGCGCGAGGCGGATGCGCTTTCGGACTCGCGCTCGGTGGCGGTGTTCTGTCCGACCTCGAACCTGTTCCTTGGCTCCGGCCTGTTCGATTATCAGCGCTTTCGCCGCCGCGACAAGCCGATCCGCATCGCCGCCGCCACCGATGTCGGCGGCGGCACCAACTATTCGATGTTGCGCACCATGGACGAGGGCTACAAGGTGATCGCGCTGAATGGCGAGAAGCTGAACCCGTTCCAGTCCTTCTGGCAGCTGACGCGCGGCAATGCCGAGGCGCTGTCGGTGGCGGAAAGGATCGGCACGCTGGACGCAGGCACCGACGCCGACATCGTCGTGCTCGATGCCAGGGCCACGCCTGCGATGCGGCTCAGGATGGAAACGGTCGAGATACTGGCGCAGGAACTGTTCCTGTTGCAGACGCTGGGCGACGACCGCGCCGTGCGCGAGGTCTATGTGGCCGGCCGTCCGGCCAAGACTGATATTGCAATTTAGAATCCTTGCTTGACCCCACGGCAGCCATCGGTCACAGCGTGCGGCGAAGTTGACAGGGGAACGACATGGCCGTTGCTGACGACATCGCTCTGATCAAGAGACAGGAAGAGACCCTTGTCTTCTCCGTCTTCGACGAAGCCGTTGCGTTCAAGCTCGGTTCGGCCATCCGCGACCGGGCACTGGCCGAGAGCCTGCCTATTATCGTCGATATCAGGACCTTCGACCGGCCGCTTTTCTATGCCGCGATGCCGGGCTCGAACGCTTCCAATCCCGACTGGGCGCGACGCAAGATCAATGTCGTGAAGCGGTTCCTGAAAAGCACTTATCGGATGGTGCTGGAACAGCAGCGCCCCGACCGCACCTTCAAGATCGGTGAGGGCCTCGACATCGCTGACTACGTGCTGGCCGGCGGCGGTTTTCCGGTCACGGTTGAAGGCGCCGGGGTCATTGGTGTGATCGCCGTCTCCGGCCTGCCGGAGCGCCAGGATCACGGCGTCGTCGTCGAGGCACTGTGCGATCATTTGGGCATCGACAAGCTCGGGCTGATACTGCCCCCGGAAGAGAAATGAGTGACCCCAAATCGTTTCTCACCTCCATCTTCAACGCGGCCGTCGCCGCCGCCAATCCGGAACGAACCATCCGGAATCATTTGCCGGCCAAGCCCAAGGGCCGCACCATCGTCATTGGCGCCGGAAAAGGCTCGGCGCAGATGGCGGCGGCGTTCGAGAAGGTGTGGGACGGCCCGATCGAAGGGCTGGTCGTCACCCGCTATGGTTATGGCGCGACCTGCGAGCGCATCGAGATCATCGAGGCGGCGCATCCGGTGCCGGACGCCGCCGGGCTTGAAGCCTCGCGCCGCCTACTCGCCAAGGTCCAGGGACTGACGGCGGACGACCTGGTCGTGGCGCTGATTTCGGGCGGCGGCTCGGCGCTGCTGCCGTCGCCGGCCGGCACCCTGACGCTGGCCGACGAGATCGCCGTCAACGAGGCGCTGCTCGCCTCGGGCGCGCCGATCGCGGCCATGAACACCATCCGCAAGCACCTTTCGACCATCAAGGGCGGTCGGCTGGCGGCTGCCGCCTGGCCGGCCAAGGTGGTGTCGCTGGTCGTTTCCGACATTCCCGGCGACAATCCGTCGCTCGTCGCCTCCGGCCCGACGGTGCCGGATACCGGCAGCCGCGCAGACGCTCTGGCGTCGATATCAGCCTATGGCATGAAGCTGCCGGCCTCGGTGATGGCGCATATCAATTCGCCGGCCGCCGATGCGCCACGCCCAGGTGATGAACGCTTTTCGCGCAACGAGGTCCATCTGATCGCCTCTGCCGGCGTATCGCTCGATGCGGCGGCCGCAGAAGCGAAACGGCAAGGCGTCGAGTCCGTCATCCTTTCCGATGCTATCGAGGGTGAGGCGCGCGAGATCGGCGGCGTGCACGCCGCAATCGCCCGCGAAGTGGCAACGCGCAACCGCCCATTTCCAAAGCCGGTGCTGATCCTGTCCGGCGGCGAAACAACCGTAACGCTCCGCGCCAAGGGCAAAGGCGGCCGCAACTCGGAATTCCTGCTCGCCTTCGCCATCGGCATCAACGGCATCGAAGGAATTCATGCGCTGGCCGCCGACACCGACGGCATCGACGGTTCGGAAGACAATGCCGGCGCCTTCGCCGACGCTTCGACCGTATCGCGCATGCGGGCAGCCGGGGTCGATGCCCAAGCCATGCTGGCCGGCAACAATGCCTGGACGGCCTTCAATGCGATTGGCGATCTTTTTGTGCCGGGCCCGACCGGCACGAATGTCAACGATCTCAGGGCGATCCTGATCAGGTAGCTTCAGGCGGCCATCAGCCGCTTCACCTTTCTCATATCGTCCAGGAACCGCTCGCGTTCGGCTTGCTTGTCCGCCGGCTCACGAATGCGCAGGATGAGGGAGGGATGGATAGTGACAAAGACGCGCAAACCGTCCTCGCGCTCGATCACCTGGCCGCGCATCTTCATCACCGGGATCGCCTTGCCCAGCAGCGACGTCGCCGCTGTCGCGCCGAGTGCCACCGCGATGTTCGGCTTGATCAGGTCGAACTCCTGGTCGATCCACCAGCGGCAGGCCTGAATCTCGCCGGCATTCGGCTTGGAATGGATGCGCCGATTGCCGCGCGGTTCGAATTTGAAGTGCTTGACCGCATTGGTGACGTAAACTTTCTGACGGTCGACCCCAGCGTCATCAAGGATGGCGTCGAACACCCTGCCTGCGGGCCCGACGAAGGGCTTGCCGGCGAGATCCTCCTGATCACCCGGCTGTTCGCCGACGAAGATCACCTTGGCATTGTCCGGTCCTTCGCCGAACACGGTCTGCGTCGCATGACGCCAGAGCGGGCAGCGGCGGCAGCCATTCGCGGCCTCTTGCAGTTCCGTGATCGAGCTGGCTTTGGCCTCGTCCGCTATCGGCTCCGCACGCGCTATGGAAACACGCCGGGGTGGAATCTTCGCTTCGTGCGGAAGGCCCGTGCTCGCCATCGTCTTGCCTCGTCCATTTCGATATTGAAATGAACGAGATCGACGATGGTTCCTTCCTTACACCTCGTGCAGATAGAGGTGGTAATCCAGTTCGCTGACCGTGCGCGCCACGCGCAGATATTCCGACTGCTTGATCGCCACGAAGGTCCGGTGCAGGTCTTCGCCGAGCGCGCCCTTCAGGAAGCTGGATGCTCGCGCGGCTTCGATCGCGGCGCGCCAATCGACAGGCATGGTCGTGCGCGTGACTGGCGCCTCGTAGCCGTTGCCGGTGGTTTCGGGACCAGGGTCGAGACCGTCGTCGAGCCCTTTGGTTATAGCGGCCAGCACCGTCGCCGCGATCAGATAGGGATTGGCATCGACGCCGGATGGCCGATGCTCGATGCGCCGATTTTTCGCGTCGCCCGCCGGCACGCGCAGCGCCACCGAACGATTGTTCACGCCCCAGGTCGGCGCCACCGGCGCATAGGATTGCGAGACGAAGCGCCGCCAGGAATTGGCGTGCGGCGCAAACACCAGCATCGATTCCGCCATCGTCTGGATCAGGCCGCCAAGCCCCTGGAGCAGCGGCAGCGACCAGCTCTCGCCGCCGGCTTCGGCAAAGACGTTTCGGCCAGCCTTGTCTTGCAGCGAGACATGGAAATGCATGCCCGAGCCGGCATATTTCTCGATCGGCTTGGCCATGAAACAGGCGGTGACGCCATGGCGGCGCGCCTGCGCCCGCACCAGGCGCTTCAGCATGACCAGGTCGTCGGCGGCCCGCATCACGTCCTTGCGGTAGTTCAGCGTCAATTCGTACTGGCCGGGCGCATATTCGGAAATCACCGTCTCGGCCGGAATGCCTTGTGCCTTGGCCGCGGCATAGATGTCGGAAAACAGCGGCTCCATGCCGTGCAGGTGATCGACGGAATAGACCTCGGTCTTGCCCGAGACGCGGCCGTCGAGCACGGCGCGCGCCGGCTGCACCTTGCCGTCGGCATCACGCTCATTGGCAAGGAGAAAAAATTCGAGTTCGAAGGCGCCGGCCGGATAAAGACCCTTGGCTGCCAATATGTCGACCTGCCGTGCCAGCGCCAGCCGCGGATCCGATGACATCGGCCGGCCGTCGAGGTGGTACATGGCCATCAGCAACTGGCCGCGCGGCGGGTTCGTGCCGTAGAGCGGCACCAGCGTGCCGGGGATCGGCCAAGCCCTGAGGTCGCCGTCGCCGGTCGTCCAGATCAGCCCGGTCTCGTGCACATCCTCGCCGGTGATGTCGAGGCCGAGGATCGAGATCGGCATATGTCGGCCGCCTTCGAAAATGCTCTTCAGCTCGTGCCGGCGCACGATCTTGCCGCGGCCCACGCCATTGGCGTCGGTCAGCACGATATCGAAGGCTTCGATCTCGGGATGGGCCTCGAGAAAGGCTTGCGACTCGGTGGGTGTCGAGCCCGAAGGGGAGGTCATCATGGCATTGGGGTTGTCCATCGCCGCTTGTCTCATGCCGCAAGCTTTGCCGCAACCGCGCCGAAGGCGGCAATCAGCCGGTTGACCTGGGCCCCTGAAGTCGCCGGCGAGATCAGCATCATGTTGTGGAACGGGGCGATCAGCACGCCGCGATTGACCAGCGCGACATGGATGGCCGCCTCCAGTTCCGGCGCATGCGCCACTTCCGCCTCGGCGCCATTCCTCAAGGGGCCGGGCGCGCAGATGAACTCGACGCGCGCGCCGACGCGGGAAACATGCCAGGGCAGGCGGCAGCGGTCGATCACGCCGGTCAGCCCGGCATCGAGCCGCCGCGCCAGATGATCCATGCGGTCATAATTTTCTTCAGTCATCACCTCTTCGAGCGTGGCGCGCATCGCCGCGAACTGCAACGGGTTGGCCGACAGCGTCGTGCCCATGCCGGAATAGCCCGGCTCCTTGGTCCTGTTGTAGGCGGCGTAGCGCGAGGCGACGTCGTCGCTCATACCCCACACACTTGCCGGCACGCCGCCGGCGATCGGCTTGCCCAGCACGAAAAAATCCGGCTCCAGTCCGTATTTCCTGGTGTAGCCGCCCGGACCGGTCGAGATCGTGTGGGTCTCGTCGATCAGAAGCAGTGTGCCGGCTTCGCGCGTCAGTCTGCGCAGCGCATCGTGGAAACCGGCATCGGCCAGCACCATGCAGGAATTAGTCAGCACCGGCTCGGCAATGACACAGGCCACGTCCTTGTCCCTGAGCGCGGCTTCCAGCGCAGCGACATCGTTGAACTCGATGACCTTGGCCGTACGGGTCAGGTCGCGGAACTCGCCGGCCAATCCCGGCCGGTTGACAGGCTTGCCGTCGATCAGCCGCACCATCGTCTCGTCGACCGAGCCGTGATAGCAGCCATTGAAGACCAGGATATTCTCCCGGCCGGTGACGGCGCGGGCGACGCGCAACGCAAAGCGGTTGGCGTCGGTCGCTGTCGTCGCGATCTGCCAGAACGGCAGGCCGAAACGCTGCCGCAGCAGCGGCCCGATCGCGAGCGCGTCTTCCGAAGGCAGCATATAGGTCAGGCCGCGTCCGGCCTGGCGGCGGATGGCGCGCGCCACCGGCGTCGGCGAATGGCCGAACATCGAGCCGGTGTCGCCAAGGCAGAAATCGTCGAGCCTGATACCGTCGATATCGGTGATGGTCGCGCCCCTGGCGCTGTCGACCAGGATGGGAAACGGCGTCGGCCAGTCGTTCATCCAGTGCATCGGCACGCCGCCGAAGAAGCCGGGCAGGCCATTGCCGGCCTTGGCTTGCGACTTTGGCCGGGCCTTGCGGAAGGCCGCGCCCTCGGTCTCGCGCAATTCGGCAATGCGGTCGCGGCCGATGCCGCCGATGGCCATCTTGGAAGTGTCGCTGTGCATGAAAACCCCTCTGGTCTGTCCCTCTTAGCCAATCCATGTCCGCAACCGCAATTGGCCGCGCATCTGTCCTGCATTGGCTCAGCCCTTGGCAGCGGCGCTTGACCGTGCCGCCGAAGTCAGCGCCAATATGAGCGGGAACCAAGGTAGGGGAGCAAATATGCAGACGATCATCTGTGTGGCGACGCTTCTGTCGTCGGCCAGCGCGGCTTTCGCCTCAGGCGGCATCTGGTGCAACGTTGACGATGCCGCTGTGACATTCGACGTCGGTGCCGGCGTCACCAGAGGCATGGGCAGCCCACCTTCAACTTTCGCGGCGATCTCGAAATCAAGGCGAAGCCCGTCGGCGACGACCTGCGCAAGACGGCGTTCGAGGATTCCAACCTCACCCAGTACTGGCTGGACGGCAAGGAATTGCGGCTGAACATCTACCGCGAGCATCAGCTCGCGGATACCTACAACTATGTCGAGCTGACGATCCTGACCAAGACCAGCGACGAAGGCGTCTATGACGGCCAGTACACGCTCGCCGTCTATGACCATGCCGCCGACACGGACAAGGACGGCAAGACGGTCGAACTGACCGGAAAGGTCTCCTGCGGGGCCGAATGAACCTGAAATTACGCCGTGATGTCGATGACGCCGCAATCTCCGGCCGCACTGCCGAAAGCGACGCGGCGTTCTTCCTTGTCCCACATCATCGAGGTGATGGCGCCCTTGCCCGGCCGCCGCAACAGCACTTCCTTGGCGTCGGCAAAACGCACCGCCATCACCATGCCGTCATCATAGCCGACGGCGACGACATCCTGGCTCGGGTGGCAGGCGACAGCCGTCACCATGGCGTTGCCGCGCGTGCCGAGTTCCAGCGGTGCCTTGCCCATCGGACCGTCCTTGCCTGAAAACGGCCAGACGATCGCCGCCGGCGCGCCGGAACTCGCCAGCCACTTGCCCTTCGCGCTCCACGACAGACTCTTGACCTTGGCGGGATAACCGCTCATGCGCATGTGCTTGCCGTCGGCGAGCTTCCAGCCGTGCAATGCGTTTTCCTGCATGGTGGTGACCAGGAAGGCGCCATCCGGCGAGAAGGTGATGCCGGTGTGGGCGCCGGCCCATTCGAGCTCCACCGGCTTGCCCTCGGCGGCCGGGAAATGCAGCGTCGCGCCATTGTAGCGGGCAACGCCGAAGCGCATGCCCTTGGGCGAGAACGCCAGCCCCTCGACCGAGCGCGGATGGACGAATTCCCGGGTCTTGCCGTCGGCGAAGCGCACGTAGGCGGTCTTGCCGGTCGCATAGGCGATGGCGCCTTGCGGTCCGGCGGCAACGCTGGTGATCCACTTCTTGGCCGCGCTTGCCAATTCCGTGGCCTCGCCGCCCGCTTTCACGGCAAACACCTTGCCGTCCTCGCCGCCGGTGATCAGCCGGTCATTGGGGGCATCGTGAAAGGCGGCTAGCAGCCCGTCATTGGCCTGCACCGTCTTGTGGCCATGGTCCAGCCGGTGGATGGCGCCGTCGGCCATCGCGAAATGCGGCACGTCGCCGAGGAAGACGGCGGCGATGCAATGGCCTTCGAGATCAAGCGGGGCGACTGTGGGCATGACTATTCTATTCACCTGGACGAGATTGTAGAAACAGCCCGGGCGGCTTACTCGACGTTTGCGGTTCCGGCAACCATGAGATTCGGCAAGTCCCGAGAGGCGATTGTCAAAGCAGTCCTTTCTCCCGCAGATCGGTTGCAAACGTCGCCAGGGGCATCACCAGGGTCAAATCCGATTCTTGGAGGGGCTCGGCGCCATAGCTGGCATACCACCTTGCCGCTCGCTCGCTCTTGGCGTCGATGATGAGCAGGATACCGCCGCCCTCGCCAGCAAGTCGCAGGCAGCGCAACGCCGCGGCAGCAAGCAACTGGCCGCCGAGCCCTTGCCCTGCGACGGTGCGGTCGGTCGCGAGCCGTGCAAGCTTGAAGCCGGAAACCTCGTGTCGGGCTAAGCCTCTCGTCATGTCTTCGGGCACGGTTTCGTAGGCGATTGCAGACGGTGCGATCGTATAGAAACCGAAGATATGCTCCGAAGCCGCGTCATCGACCGCACAGAAGGTCTTGGCTGCATTCTGATCGTGGCTCTGTCGCGCGAAACGCCGTAGAAAATCGTTCATCTGCGCGTCGCCGCAATCGAAGGAAGCCCGATCATGACGTTTCGCAATCGGTTCTTCGTGCCAGGATGGAAGCGTCACAGAGTAGCCGGCAAGGCAGCGATCGCGGCCCTGAGCTTGGCGTTTGGCTTTGGCGGGTGCTCCAACAGGTCGAGGATGCGCGAGAAATCGCGACCGGACACCTTCGTCACCTCCGCTGCTTCGATCACGGCCTGCGCTTCGGGCACGACCTTGTCGAGGATAAAGTCGGCCATATCCTTGTGCGACAGCGCTGCGGCGCGGGAGATCATCGCCTTTTGCTCAGCCGGAATGCGGATTTGGTAGCGCTCGGTCTTGTTGTCGGCTGATCTAGGCATAGGTCACTCCTCGCCGCTAATATCGTGTACACATGATATGTGTACACGAGGAGATATTCAACCCGCAATGAGCAGCGCTACGAAGGATGACCTAGGCCTGGCAGGCGTCAAAGCTCTTTTTCAGCCGCTCGGCGTCGAGTTCACGGCCGATGAACACCAGCCGGCTCTCATGTTTCTCGCCGTCCTTCCAGGCGCGCTGATGGTCGCCCTCGATGATCATGTGGACACCCTGGATGACATAGCGCTCGTCATCGCCCTTGAGCGCGATGATGCCCTTCAGCCGCAGGATGTTGGGGCCTTCCATCTGGGTGATCTTCTCGATCCACGGGAAGAATTTCTTCGGGTCCATCTCGCCGCCGCGCAGCGACACCGACTGCACGGTCACGTCATGGATGTCGGAAGGATGCGCGTGATGGTGGTGATCGTGTCCGTCATGATCATGATGATCGTGGCCGTCATGGTCGTGGTCATGATGGTCGTGATCGTCATGCGCCTCGAGGAAATGCGGATCGTTTTCCAGTGCCCGGGACAGGTCGAACGCGCCGCGGTCGAGCACTTCGGACAAAGCGACGCCGGCTCGCGTCGTGCGATGGATCTTCGCCGCCGGATTAATGGCGCGGATCGTCGCCTCGACCTTGGCAAGCTCTTCGGGGGTGACGAGGTCGGTCTTGTTGAGCACGACGACGTCGGCGAAAGCAATCTGGTCCTCGGCTTCCCTGGAATCCTTGAGCCGCAGCGGCAGATGCTTGGCGTCGACCAGCGCCACCACCGCGTCGAGCCTGGTCTTGGAGCGCACGTCGTCGTCCATGAAGAAGGTCTGCGCCACCGGCACCGGATCGGCGAGCCCGGTGGTCTCGACCACGATGGCGTCGAAGCGGCCGGGTCGGCGCATCAGGCCCTCGACGACGCGGATCAGGTCGCCGCGCACCGTGCAGCAGACGCAGCCATTGTTCATCTCATAGATTTCCTCGTCGGATTCCACGATCAGGTCATTGTCGATGCCGATTTCGCCGAACTCGTTGACGATGACGGCGTAGCGTTTGCCGTGGTTTTCCGACAGGATGCGGTTGAGCAGCGTCGTCTTGCCGGCGCCGAGATAGCCGGTGAGAACGGTTACGGGAATCTGCGTCTGTGCGTCGCTCATGGGTTGCCTCGAACTATCTGGGCCGCGAAAGATCCGGCCATCGAAATGAGATTGTCGGCTCCATATAGGATGTGCGCCGGGCTTTTGCACGAGGCAAACCGATGGGCCAAACAAGCTGCTGCCATTACCGAATTTTGACTGGCGAGAGCCGCTGTGACCGCCTAGATCAGGACACAGGAGGCCAATTCGAGAGGCAAGAGATGTCCGGCAAGCCATCCTCCTTCCCATTGAGCCGGCGCCAGGCGCTCGGCTTGATCGCGGTCACGGCCGGCGGTGGTGCCTTCCTGCCCGCCTCCGCGATGGCCGCCCAATCTTCGGCTACCCAAGTTTCACCCTATGCCGGACTGGCTCTGTTCGAAACCGGCGCGGGCGTGTGCGTCATTACGCCTGAGGTGACCGAGGGACCGTTCTATTTCGACCCGAAACTCGAACGTGCCGATGTCACCGAAGGCAAGAAGGGCATTGCTCTTGCTGTCCGGCTGCAGGTCGTCGACGCCGGCTGCCGCCCGCTTGCCGGCGCTCGCGTCGACATCTGGCATTGCGACGCCCAAGGTGCCTATTCGGGCTATCCGGGACAAGGTGACGGCAGGGATGTCGATACATCGGGCCAGACCTTCCTGCGCGGTTGGCAGAAGACCGATGCAAGCGGCATCGTTTCCTTCGCCACCATCTATCCCGGCTGGTATCGCGGTCGCACCACCCATATCCATTTCAAGGTTTTCCCCGACGACAGTTCGGTGATGACCGGCCAGTTGTTTTTCCCCGACGGTCTCAGCGAGCAGATATTCACCACCGTCGCACCCTACAATGACCGGCCCGGCAAGCGCGACACCTCGAACGCCAGCGACGGCATCGCCAGGCGGGCCGGACCGCTGTCGCAGGCAGCACTGCGCGAGGTGGAGGATGTCTATCAGGCGCTGATGATCGTCGCGGTGAAGCCCAGCTGAGCGGCATTCCCTCACGCACCCTGCCCACGGCGAAAACTCCGGCCGCGAAAACTCGTTTGTCATCTAACTGAAATAAACATCTGGCATTAGCCACGGCGGACACCACAATTGCTTGCCGGCAAAGCTGTTTGAAGCGCCGGAATCTTTTTGATCGTCGATTGCCAACCGGCCGGCTGCCTCTATGCTACCCGCACCGGTACGGCCGAAGAGGGATGACCATGGCCAAGGCGGACAAGACTGCGACAATGAGCCGGCTGCATTCGGCGGCAAGGCTGGCAAGAACCGCGCTGGCGGCACGGCTTCTGGCGCACGGCTTCTATGCCGGCCAGGACCAGATCATGCTGTCGCTCGACCGTGAAGATGGCCAGACGCCTGGCAATCTGGCCGGACGCCTCGGCGTGCGCCCGCCCACCATTACCAAGACCATCAACCGGCTTCAGGCCCAGGGTTTCCTGGAGAAGCGCGCCTCCGAGGCCGATGCCCGCCAGGCGCATATCTTCCTCACCGACACCGGGCGCGACATCATTCACGCTATCGAGAAATCGGTGAAGAAGACGGAAAAGCAGGCGCTGAAAGGCCTCGACAAGAAGGACCAGAAGACGCTGTTCAAGCTGCTCGCCCGCATCGAGGCCAACCTCTCGAACGAAGAACTGGCGTTGATCGACGACGACGCCGAGTTGGACGACTGATCGTACGGCAGGCGTTCAAGCCGCCGCTGCGGCCGATCCACGGATCAGCGAAGACCAGCGTCCCGGCGTCATGCCGAACGCCTTCTTGAATTGTCTGATGAAATGGCTTTGGTCGCTGAAGCCGGCGTCGACGGCGATCTGCGCCAATGGTTCGCCGGCGGCGATCATCCGCCGTGCGCGCTGAAGCCGGCGCATCACCAGAAAGCGATGCGGGCTGGTCGAGAAGGCGGCGCGGAAATGCCGTGACAGGGCATAGCGGTCGAGCCCGGTGACCGCTTCCAGTTCGCCCGAACGCACCGGCCGGGCGAGGTTTTCCGTAAGATAGTCGCGCGCCAGCATAGCCGCCCGCCACGCCGCTCTGGCCATTGGCTTGGCAGGTTGGCCGGCATGCCGTGTCAGGCTTTGCATCAGTTGCGTCAGGAAGTCGACGACGAACAACTCGTCGAGTTCCTGCTCCAGCGGCCCCAGCGCCGAAAGCAGCGTTGCGCGGAAGGCCGCGTCCGTCACCACGCCATCCCCAACAAAAGGCAGCGAAGCGCCGCCAAGGCAGTCGAGCATCAGCGACGGCTCCAGGTAGAGCATTCGGTACCCGCGCCGCCGTCATGCAACTCGTCGGGATGCAGCACGATGATCTGGCCGGGCAGGCTGTGGCGCGTCTCGCCGAGATAGCGAAACGTCTGCACCCCGTGCAGCGTCACGCCGATCGCATAGGTATCGTGACGATGCAGGTCGAAGGCGCTGCCATGGAACCGCGCCTCGATGCGCTCCATGCCGGCGGGGTCGGAGGCGGAGATGATGCAGTTTTCCGCCGCATCGACGCACAAACGTCCAAGACCCCTAAAGGCCTGGCTGTCTAGATCGTGAGACATCGTCTCCTTCAGTCCCGAAACCGGGGCGCAACCTCGAATGGTCTATTTTCTCATGTTCGATACCAAATTTGCAATCGTGCTCAGGCAGGATCTGCCGGTCTGGCAGAAACTCAACGTCACCGCCTTCCTGACCAGCGGCATCGCCGCGCAGTTTCCCGACATCATCGGCGAGCCCTATCGCGACCGCGCTGGCAATCTCTACAACCCGCTGTCTATCCAGCCCGTCATCGTGCTGTCCGCCGACCATGCGACGCTGGGCACCATCCACCAGGCGCACGCTGGAGCGCGGCGTGACCACCTCGCTCTATGTCGAGGAGATGTTTTCGACCAGCTTCGACGCCGCCAACCGCGCCGTCTTCGCCGAATTCGCGCCTGACGACGCCAAGGTGGTCGGTTTAGCGCTTCGCGCCGACAAGAAGCTGGTCGACAAGATCACCAAGGGTGCCCGCATGCATCCGTAGGATCAAAGCTCAATCGGCTGGCTGTCGCCGATCGAGAAGGGCGGCATAGAGTGCCGCCAACAATGCGAGTGCCGCCGATATCAACATCATGGTGAAAAGCGCATGGATCGAATCGGCAAGGAACAGACCAGCGATGGAGGCTATGAGCGCTCCGCCACCGATCCTCATTGCGGCGGCTAGTCCTGCAGCGGTGCCAACAAGATCGGGTCGTACCGACAAAGCGCCGCTGTTCGCGGCAGGCATGGTCAGTCCATTACCTACGCCGATGAACACGCAAGGCCCAAAGAAGGCCAGAACGCCGCTGATACCAAAAGTCGATAGAGCCAGACCGACCAACAGGCCTGCGCAAGTCAGGAGGCGCGCAAGAACAAGTGTGGCGCTCAGCGAGTTCTTCGAGGCGTAACGGCCAGCCAGATAGCTGCCGAGAATGAAGCCGGTAGGAACCAATCCCATGTAAAAGCCGAGCTTCGCGCTTGATCCGCCGAGCGCGTCGCCGACGACCAAAGGTGCCCCTCCCAGGAACACATAAAGCACCCCCATCGAGCACGCCATACACATTGTGTAGGCCCAAAACCGTGCCGAACCTAGGAGCAACCTGTATGAGTCAACGTAGTTCCTGTTCGATCTCGACAATTGGGTGGCCGTTCTTCTGAGCTCGCGCATGGATAAGGCGAAGGCGGCCGCACCGAGGATCGCAAAGACAACGAAGCTTGACCGCCATCCGAATAGTTCATCCAGTGACCCACCAAACAAAGGACCGATCATGGGCGCAAGCGCCCAGCCCATGGCGAGATAGCCGAATTTACTGGCGGCTTCGCGCTCACCTGATGTCTCTTTGACAATGACCAGAGCGACTGAATAGCAGGGGCCAATGCATGCCTGCATCGCGCGAAACAGCAGGAAAATGCCGATATTGGGGGCCAGAGCACAGCCAATAGACGCGGCGATGAAGATCGAGAGAGATATCAAGACGACCGGCCGGCGCCCAAATCGGTCCGATATGACGCCTCCGATGGCCTCGATGACGGCGGTGATGATCGCAAAGCCGGCAACAGATAGATTGACCAGTGCGAAATCAGCCTGGAACGCTGCGGCAATATTCGGCAGCGACGGCAAGATCATGTTCACCGGCAGCACTGCAAGAGCCGAAAGCAAGATGAGGGTAATTAGTCGGGGTGGAGCAGCGGGTCCGGGGATGACCGTCTCCCCGGATATGTCTGTGCTCGGACCCCGAGTGGGGTTGTCGCTCGCCATGGTCTTCGCCTTGTCAGGAGGGTAATGTGATGGTCTGACGAGGCGGCCCAATTCCGGGCATAAAAAAAGGCCCCGTCAGGAGCCTGCCTACCGCGCATGGGATGCTTTCGCCGGATGGTTTACACCATCCTGCCCATGCGCCCCCTTACTACGATGAAAACCGTTGCGATGTTCATTGCATTAGGGCTAGGCGCAAAGTTGTATGTCGTCAAGACCGCATGCTTTCGACATCGATCAAGTGGAGGTTTCGCGGGGCCTTCGAATACCATTCGGTGTTGCACCGTGGTTTGCCCTGATTTTTGCAGTTGTGGCCGTAACGGCTATTCGCCGCGCCACTAGGCCGTCGGGGACGGTGAACGCCGGCGCGATGTCAGGTGATAGACGAGAGCTAAGCCTGTCGCCGCGTCTTGTTGTGCCAGGCGCTTTTGGCTTGCCGGGAGCCGGCAATTCCCGCAAAGGTGGGCTTCAGCCAGCTTCCCACCCGGCCTGCAAGTGAGTGCTCCCCAAAGATATCCAGAAAGCGCGACGCCCCCGGTGGCGATCCTGTGCATGCTTTCCAGCTATGTCTGCTTCACCTTCCTCGACACCAGCAGCAAGTATCTCGTCCTGGCCGGCGTTTCCGTGCTGATCGTCGCCTGGGTGCGCTTTGCCGTGCATGTGGTGCTGGTCGGCACGCTGCTGCGCGGCTGGCGCCAGCCGGCGCGATTTCGCCCGGTCAATCTGCCGGCACATGTCCTGCGCGGCCTGTTCCTGTTTGGATCGACCATATTCAACGTCTTGGCGCTGCGGTCCCTGCAACTGGCCGAGACCACCTCGATCTATTTCTTCGGGCCGATGGTGATCACGGCGCTGGCTGGTCCGCTGCTTGGTGAGTGGGCCGGCTGGCGCCGCTGGCTGGCGATCCTGGCGGCCTTTGCGGGGGTTCTCATCATCACCCGGCCAGGCGTCGGGGTTTTCGGCATCGGGCATCTCTTCGCGCTCGGCTCGATGCTGTCGAACTGCTTGTACGTCATCATGACGCGCCGCATGTCGGCGACCGAGACGTCGGAGAGCCTGATCCTGTTCTCGGCGCTGGCGCCGGCGCTGCTGCTGTTGCCCTTGCTGCCGTTTTCGTTTTCGCTCCCACATGACGGCTGGCACTGGTTCGTGCTGCTCATGCTTGGCGTGTTCGGCGGCGTCGGCCACTGGCTGCTGGTTCAGGCCTACCGGCTGGCGACGACCACGGCATTGGCGCCCTATCCCTATTCCCAGATGGTGTGGATGATCATTTCCGGCTGGATCGTCTTCAAGCAGTTTCCCGACCGCTGGACGCTGGTCGGAGCCGCCATCATCGTCGCCAGCGGCCTCTACATCGTCCACCGCGAGCACCGGCTTCGGCTGCAGAGCCGCGCGGCCTCGGATGTCGAGGCGGAAGCGCTGGCAAAAAAACTTTGATTTGCCTCCGATCGGTGGCATAACGCCGCCTTTAAACAGTTTAGGTCTGAATTCAGGTCGTTCGGGGGGCGCAAGGCGCTGGCACAGAAAATCAAGCTTTCGACGATCGCGGATGCGCTCGGCGTGTCCACGGCCACGGTCTCGCTGGCGCTGCGCGACAGCCCTCTGGTTGCCGGAATCACCCGCGACCGCATCAAGGAACACGCCCGCGCCATCGGCTATATCTACAACCGCCGCGCCGCCAGCCTGCGCACCTCGCGGTCGGGCATTGTCGGCGTTGTCGTCCACGACATCATGAACCCGTTCTTCGCCGAGATCCTGCGCTCGATCGAAAGCGAGCTCGACCGCAGCCGGCAGACCTTCATCCTGTCCAACCACTATGATCAGCTCGAAAAGCAGCGCACTTTCATCGACACGCTTTTGCAGCTCGGCGCCGACGGGGTCATCATGTCGCCGGCCATCGGCACACCGGCCTCCGACATCGTGATGGCCGAGGAGAACGGCCTGCCGGCGGTGCTGATCGCGCGCACCGTCGAGGGCGCCGACGTGCCGGTCTTTCGCGGCGACGATGCCTATGGCACCGGGCTCGCAACCAACCATCTGATCTCACTCGGCCACAAGCGCATCGCCATGATCGGCGGCACCGACCAGACCTCGACCGGCCGCGACCGCTACCAGGGCTATGTCAACGCCATGGACGCGGCCGGGCTGGAAGTCAGGCCGTCCTGGCGCATCGCCGGCCCGCGCACCAAGCAGGCCGGCTTCGAGGCAGCCGGCCAGTTCCTGGCGCTGAAGGACAGACCGACGGCTGCCTGCTGCTGGAACGACCTCGTTGCCATCGGCCTCATGAACGGCATTGCCCGCGCCGGCCTGGTGCCTGGCGTCGATATCTCCGTCACCGGCTATGACGATCTCGAAGAGGCGGCGATCGCGACGCCGGCGCTGACCACCGTCTGGAACGGACAGCGCGAGGTTGGCCGCCGCGCCGCCAGCGCGCTGCTCGACAAGCTCAACGGGCAGATGGTGCGGCCCTCGCAGGAATTGATCAAGCCGGAACTGCATGTGCGTCAGTCGACCGGCAAGCCGGTGGAGCGTGCATGACCAAGGCCGAACAGCTGCAAACCGTCGCCATCCTGGTGCCGGGCGATTTCAACGATCATGCGATCGACCGCATCAACCGCACATTCAGGCGTGTCACAATCGAACGCGCCGATCCGTCCCTGGTCACCGACGAGATGCGCGGCAACGTGCGTGGCATTGCTTCGTTTGCCGGCATCAACGCGGCGATGATGGATGCCCTGCCCAATCTCGAACTCATCGCTTCCTTCGGCGTCGGCTATGATTCGGTCGATGTCGGCCATGCGGCGGCGAAAAACATCATGGTCACCAACACCCCCGACGTGCTGACCGAGGAGGTTGCCGACACCGCCATCGGGCTGCTGATCAACACTGTCCGCGACCTGCCGCGCGCCGAAACCTGGCTGCGCGACGGCAGTTGGGTGCGCAAGGGCAACTATCCGCTGAGCCGGCTGACCTTGCGCGGGCGCAGTGTGGGTATTTTTGGCATGGGCCGCATCGGGCAAGCTATCGCCCGGCGGCTCGAAGCTTTCGGCCTGCCGGTTTCCTACCACAACCGGCGTCAGGTTGAAGGCTTGAGTTATCAGTATCACCCGACGCTGAAAGGGCTTGCCGAAGCCGTCGATACCCTGATTTCGGTGGCACCTGGCGGAGCTTCGACGGAGAAGGCGGTCAATGCCGAAATCCTGTCGGCGCTTGGCGCCGACGGCGTCTTCGTCAACATCGGCCGTGGCAGCACGGTCGATGAGACGGCGCTTGCGGCATCACTCGCCAACGGCATCATCGCCGCTGCCGGCCTCGATGTCTTTGCCGACGAACCGAACGTGCCCAAGGCGTTGCTCGACGCGCCAAACACCTCGCTGTTGCCGCATGTCGGCTCGGCTTCGGACCACACCCGCCGCGCCATGGCCGACCTGTGCGTCGACAATCTGGTGTCCTGGTTCACCGAGCGCCGCCCGCTGACGCCGGTGCCCGAGACGGCTGGGGTCAGGGCTCGTGGCTGAGCCGCGGCTGCCACACTTATTAACGTCAGCTTAACCCTTTGGAATCATTCTTTATCCTGTGCGTGTGCGTGGATGAAGAATGATGAAAGCACTTTCCGCATTGATCGCTGCCGCAGCGCTGTTTGGCGGCATTCAGCTGTTTCACGGTGGCAGCGGTGAAAGTGCCGCCGACGAAGTCGCGCCGTCCAACAGCTACAGGTTGGTCGCCAATGGCGATGAGGCGGCCTGTGCGGTCAGCCGCGGGGCCGAAATTTCGGATGGCTTGGCCCTGCTCACCGTTGCTCCGAAATGCCGCCGGCTCTTGCCGGGCATAGAGCAGGCGAAGTTCTGGCGCGAGCAAAACGACGGCACGGTCGCCTTCAGCGCCAACGGTGTCGATGCGATCGTCACATTCGCGGCTGCCGACGGCGACGGCTATGAATCCTATGCCCCGGCCGCGCCACTTCTGTCGCTGGCGGCTACCGGTGATTCGAAATCCGGCGATTGATTATTCGGCCGCGGCCCGCGCGCCAGCCTTCGCCGCGGCGTGCAGGCGAACCGCATCGCCGAAGGCACGGAATATTTTCGTCGAGTTGCTGTCCGATTTGACCCAATATTCCGGATGCCATTGCACGCCGACGGCGAAGGCGCGGGCATCCCTGACCGACACCGCCTCGACCGTGCCGTCGCTGGCGACGGCCTCGATCTGCAGCTTCGGGCCGAGCCGGTCGACGGCTTGGCGGTGTACGGAATTGACCATGATATCACCCTCGCCGAACACACCGGCCAGGCAGCTTCCGGGCTTGATCGTCACCTTTTGCCGGATACCGAAGCGTTCGTCCTGATTGTCGCTCACCGGCGCACGGTGATCCAGCGAACCCTCACGCTCCTGGATCTCGGTGCCGAGCGTGCCGCCCAGCGCCACGTTCATCTCCTGGATGCCGCGGCAGATGGCGAGCAGCGGCACGCCGCGCTCGATCGCCCGGCGGATCAGCGGCAGCGTCGTGGCGTCGCGCGCCGGGTCATAGGGGCCGTTGGCTTCGCTGGCATCGCCGCCATAGAGCGAAGGATGCACATTGGATTTCGAGCCGGTGACCATGACGCCGTCGACCGACGACAGAAGTTCGTCGAAGTCGAGCCGGTCGCCGAATGATGGCACAAGCACCGGGAACACGCCGGCGCCGGTGATCGCCGCTTCCAGATATTGCTGCGGGGCGGCATGCCAGGTGTAGTTGTCGAACTGACGGACGTCGGTCGATATGGCGACGAGCGGCTGATGCATTTTGGCTCTGTGTTCCATCTGGGCAAGGGGATGTCCTGCCTCTAAAATAGGCGATCCCCGGCTATTTTTCCATGCCAAGTTTCAGCGTGTCGCATGGGCCACGAAACGGCCTGTTAGACTATAGTTGCAGGGCAGCTGGGCTTCGCCGTCAAATCGGGCCGCCGTGCTGGACTCGACTTCTTGCCCGTGTATTGTTTCGAGCGAACCGATATGGGAATCGAGGATATCCCCGAACATCGGTCTGTTGATCCGAAAGGGAGGAACTTCATGGATCGTCGTTCATTCATTCGCAAGGCCGGTGTCACCGGCGTCGGTGCCGCGGCGGCGGCGGCCACGCTGGCGGCGCCAGCAATCGCTCAGTCCAATCCCAAGGTGACGTGGCGGCTGGCATCGTCCTTCCCGAAGTCGCTCGACACTATCTATGGCGGCGCCGAGGTGTTCTCCAAGATGCTGTCGGAGGCCACCGACGGCAATTTTCAGATCCAGGTCTTCGCCGCCGGCGAACTGGTGCCGGGCCTCCAGGCCGCCGACGCCACCACGGCCGGCACGGTCGAGGCCTGCCACACGGTGGCATATTATTACTGGGGCAAGGACCCGACATGGGCGCTTGGCGCGGCGGTTCCCTTCTCGCTCAACGCACGTGGCATGAATGCCTGGCACTACCATGGCGGCGGTATCGACCTGTTCAACGAGTTTCTCGCCACGCAGGGCCTTTTCGGCCTGCCGGGCGGCAACACCGGTGTGCAGATGGGCGGCTGGTTCCGCAAGGAAATCAACACGGTGGCCGACCTTTCCGGCCTCAAGATGCGCATCGGCGGCTTTGCCGGCAAGGTGGTGCAGAAGCTCGGCGTCGTGCCGCAGCAGATCGCCGGCGGCGATATCTACCCGGCGCTGGAAAAAGGCACTATCGACGCAGCCGAATGGGTCGGCCCCTATGACGACGAGAAGCTCGGCTTCTACAAGGTCGCGCCCTACTACTACTATCCCGGCTGGTGGGAAGGCGGCCCGACCGTCCACCTGATGTTCAACAAGGCGAAATACGACGAGCTTTCGCCGACGTACAAGTCGCTGCTGCGCACCGCGGCACAAGCCGCCGATGCCAACATGCTGCAGAAATACGATTATTTGAACCCCGCGGCGGTCAAGCGGCTGGTGGCCGGCGGCGCGAAACTGCGCCCGTTCAGCCAGGAGATCATGGCCGCCTGTTTCGAAAAGGCCAACGAGGTCTATGCCGAAATGGAAGCCTCCAACGCCCCGTTCAAGAAGATCTGGGAATCGATCAAGGGCTTCCGCAAGGAGCACTATCTCTGGGCGCAGGTGGCCGAATACAATTACGACACCTTCATGATGGTCCAGCAGCGCAACGGCAAACTGTAGCCCTATCTTATAGATGGGTTGCGCCGGCTAAGGATTAAAAGTCCGCGTCGCCCCTCATCCGCCTGCCGGCACCTTCTCCCCGTATAGTGACGGGGAGAAGAGAGCTGGCACCGGCCGCAGCGCCCTGCAACGCGGATGATCGGCGAAATCGGCGATGAAAGCATCCTTCTCCCCGTCACTATACCTATGGCATTCACGCATCTTTTTCCGCTCATGGACGGTGGTCAAAAATGCCAGCATTTTCAACGCCTGCATCCTAGCGCCGCCAAGGGATCATGACGACATCGCCCTCACTTAAGTCTTTGATTTCACGTTTCTTTAGCCGCCGCAGAAAGATGTGTGAATCCGATAGGTCACTATACGGGGAGAAGTGCCCGGCAGGGCGATGAGGGGCGGCGCGGACGCTTGTAACTAACAATCTGGGGCGGTAGCCACTCAGCTCCGGCCTGGCACCACCAGCACCTTTACCTCGCCGGGCGCCGGTGGATTGGCAATCACCGCGGCCGCGTGCTCGAGTGCCACCTGCCTGGAGATCAGCCTGTCGATCTCGATTGCACCCGATGCGATGAGTTCGGCGGCGCGGCGATGGGTGTACGGATTGAGGAAGGAACCGAGCACCTTCAGTTCCCGGAACAAAAGGTCGAAGGGCTCGAATTCCGCTTTCATGCCTTGCGGCGTCACGCCGACGATGACGACGGTGCCGCCGGCGCGGGTCAGCCGCATCGATTGCTCGACGGTCTCTCGCACGCCCGCGCATTCGAACACCACGTCGGCTCCGCCCGGCACCATGCCCGCCGGTCCGGCGATGGCTTCGATGACATCGGCGGCGGTCGGATCGACCGTCGCCGTGGCACCGAGTTCCTCGGCGAGCGCGCGCCGCGAGGCTTGCCTGGTCGACAGAATGACGGTGGTGGCGCCTGCCTGTCTTGCCAGTTGCACGGTGAGCAGGCCGATCACGCCGCCGCCCAGAACGACCACCGAGCTGCCCGGTTTGATCCCGGCAAGGTCCACGCCATGCAGACAACAACCGAGCGGCTCGCAGAATGCACCGTGCATCGGATCCAGGCCCACAGGCAGGACAAAAGCCTGCTTCTGCGGCAAGGCAAGGTATTCGGCAAAGCCGCCGTCGCGATGGATGCCGATGGCTTGCAGATTACTGCAGAGGTTGACCCGTCCGGCATGACAATGCGCGCAACGCCCGCAGGCGATGTTGGGGTCGCCGGTGACACGATCACCAATGGCAAAGCCGGATACGGATGTTCCGATCGCCTCGACGATGCCGGAGAATTCGTGGCCGGGAGTCACCGGCGGCGTGCAAGGAAATTCGCCGTGAAACAGATGCCGGTCTGTACCGCAGACGCCACAGGCTTCGACACGCACCAGAAGCTCGTCCGGCCCGATATCAGGTTTGTCGACTTCGCGCAGCGCGATGCTGCCCGCCGCTTCCAGTCGAACCGCCTTCATGATCTTGCCCATGCCGGGTTCAGTTGAAGCTTGGCGGCTGCGACAGATCCGGCTGCGGTGCTGCCGGTTGGGCCGGCGCCGGTTCGCCGAAGTTCGGCGGCTGCGACAGATCATCGGGCGCGGCGGGAGCGGCTGGTGCCGTGCCGCCGGCAGATGGTGTGCCGAGCGGCGACAGGCCGGGTGCCTCCGGCACCTTGTAATCGATCGTGCCCGGATCGACGGTCGTTCCCTTGTAGTGCATCACCATTTGCGGGAAGGCGATGGTCAGCCCGATCATGATCACCTGAATACAGACGAAGGGCACCGCGCCCCAATAGATCTGTCCAGTGGTCACGGGTGCGATCTGTTTGCCGGTGAGGCGGTCGAGATAGGGCACGCGGGCGGCCACCGAACGCAGGTAGAACAGGGCGAAGCCGAAGGGCGGGTGCATGAAGCTGGTCTGCATGTTGACGCCCAGAAGCACGCCGAACCAGATCAGGTCGATGCCGAGCTTGTCGGCGGCCGGCGCCAGCAGCGGCACGATGATGAAGGCGAGCTCGAAGAAGTCGAGGAAGAAGGCGAGGAAGAAGACGAGCAGGTTGACGCCGATCAGGAAGCCGACTTCGCCGCCCGGCAGCGAGGTGAGCAGGTGTTCGACCCAGATGTGGCCGTTGACGCCGTAGAAGGTCAGCGAGAACACCCGCGCGCCGATCAGGATGAACAGCACGAAGGACGACAGCCGCGTCGTCGAGGTCAGCGCCTGCTTGACCACGTCAAGCGACAGCCGGCCCTTTGCCGCCGCCATGATCAAGGCGCCGACGGAGCCCATGGCGCCGCCCTCGGTCGGGGTGGCGATGCCGAGGAAGATGGTGCCCAGAACCAGGAAGATCAGCGCCAGCGGCGGGATCAGCACGATGATCACCTGTTGCGCGAGCCTGGACATCATGTTGAAGTTCAAGCCTTTGTCGGCAATGGCCACGATGTAGATGAAGAACACGCCGGCAGTGGCGCCGAGAATGTCGGCATTGTCGCCATGGGCCGGCGCGAGATAGCGATACGCCGCGTAGGAAACCGCTGATGTGACCGCCAGCGCCACCAGCAAGGACATCACGCCATGGCCGAGCTTGCGGGCCTCGAGCGGCAGCGCCGGCATCGAGTTCGGCCGGATGATCGACATGATCAGGATGTAGAGCATGTAGAGGCCCGTGAGCACGAGGCCCGGGATCAGCGCGCCCGCATACATGTCGCCGACCGACCGGCCGAGCTGATCGGCGAGTACGATCAGCACCAGCGATGGCGGGATGATCTGGGCGAGCGTGCCCGACGCCGCGATGACGCCGGCCGCCACGCGCCGATCATAGCCGTAACGCAGCATGATCGGCAGCGAGATCAGGCCCATGGCAATGACGGATGCCGCCACCACGCCGGTGGTCGCCGCCAACAGCGCGCCGACGAAGATCACCGCATAGGCGAGGCCGCCGCGGATCGGCCCGAACAGCTGGCCTATCGTGTCGAGCAGATCTTCGGCCATGCCCGATCGTTCAAGCACGATGCCCATGAAGGTGAAGAACGGAATGGCCAGCAGCGTGTCGTTCGACATCACCCGGCTGCCGTAGAAATTATCCGGCAGTGCGTGCAGAAGCGGCCAGGCAAGATTGATCGATCCACCGGAATAGGGCGAGAGGAGCACACCGATGAAGAAGAACATCAAGCCGTTCGCGGCCAGCGAAAAGGCGACTGGATAGCCGATCAGCATGAACAGGATCAGCGAAGCGAACATGATCGGCGCCATGTTCTGGGCGATGAACTCCATCACGAGCGCACCTCGTCGGCCAGCGCCTTGGCTTCGAGCTCGGCCTGCTCATGCACCGATATGAAGGGATTGGGGTCGTCCATGTCGCCGCGCATGATGGCGATCTTCTTGATGATCTCGGAGATGCCTTGAAGTGCGAGCAGGAAAAAGCCGACCAGCAGGATGGCCTTGGCCGGCCAGATGATCAGCCCGCCGGAGTTGTTGGACATCTCGCCGCTGCGAAACGACAGCGACACATAGGGAACGAAATAGATCACCATCAGCGTCACGAACGGCATCAGGAAGAGGATATGGCCAAGCAGGTCGATCCAGTGCTGCATGCGGCGCGAAAACAGGCCGTAGACGACGTCGATGCGGATATGTTCGTTCTGCTTCAGCGTATAGGCGGCGGCCAGCATGAAGGCGGCGCCGAACAGATACCACTGCAGCTCGAGCCAGGCGTTCGAGGATATGTCGAACACCTTGCGGATGATGGCGTTGGCTGCGCTCACCAGGATCGCCAGCAGGATCAGCCACGAGACCCATTTGCCAATGAACTCATTCGCGCGATCGATGGTCCTGGATAGAGCGAGAAGCCCTGCCATGCATTCCTCCCTGTGTGTCGGAGGCGTGCCGGCTCCCCCTTATTGCCCGTCACGCCGCGTGGTCCAACGGTATGCCGCGCGTGGACTGACGGGTCAACAAGGATAGCGGCGGCAAAATATCATTGCACGGGAGAGCTGGGCGGATACCGGCTCTCTGCCCCCGCGTCATTCAACCAAAGTCTGATGCGGTTCAGGCGATTTTGCCGGTGTCGCGGCCGGCGCCGATCAGCACCAGGATCGCGACCAGGAACAGATACATCCACGCATCGCGCCATTCGACCGGGAAATAGCCGGCCCACAGCGATTCGGCCATGCCGAAAGCGGCCGCGCCGAGCGCCGCCCGCGGCGGCGAGAGATAGCCGCCGACCGCCGTCACGAACAGGATCTTCAGCCCGTAGACGAGGCCGGAGCCGAAGCTGACATTGCCGTAATAGAGGCCGGCCATGACGCCGGCCAGCGCGGCGCAGAAACCGCCGAACAGCACAGCATGCCGTAACACCGCGCGCACGTCGACGCCGCACATCGCGGCTGCCTTGGGATCGTCGGAGACGGCGCGCCACTGCCGGCCGAAGCTCGAACGGGCAAATGCCCAGCTCGCCAGTGCGATTGCCGCCAGCACCAGCGCGCAGTCGATGAGCTGGATAAGCGTCAGCGTCGCCTTGAAGGTCGCGCCCTGCGCGAAAATGACAGGCTGTGCCAGCATCGGCGGCAGCCACAGATCATGCGTGTCGGCGGCGATGCGGCTCGCCTCGGACAACAGCAGCAGGATGCCGAGTGTCGTCACCACGATCGCGTTGGGTGTACGGTCGGCCAATGGTTCGAAGACGCTGCGCGACAGCACTTGGCTAAGCAGCGCGGCATAGAGGAAAGCCGCGACGACGCCGAGCGCCACCGCCGCAGGCAGTGTCAGCCACAGCACCTGATAGCCGAAGGCCGCGGTGAGGATCATCGTTTGTCCGCAAAAGGCGAACAGCGCGCCATAGGCGAGGTTGGTGCGATGCAGGATGCCGTTGGTCAGCACATAGCCGAAGGCGAGCAGCGCATAGAGCGCGCCCGAATGCAGTCCGTTCAGGACCTGCTGGAAGAAGTAGAGCATGCAAGAACCTCGGAACATGTCGCCCAAAAAAGCGAAGTGGTTTTGTGACGACGACATGCTCAAAAGGCTGCGGAGACCGCATCCCGCGGTAAGGTTTGCATCGTCGAATCTAACTTGTCAAATGCGATTTATCGGTTAGATTTCCGATATGACGGTATCCTGGACCCCGCACCGCTTCACCGGCGGCCTGCTTGCGCTCGACACGGCCAACACCGTCGTGCTGCGCGGCGATCCGCGGAGGTCTTTCGACCGCTTCGACGATCCAGCCGAGATTGCCCGCTTCGCCGATGCGGCGAGCCGCTTTCGCGCAGCCGAGCTTGGCGGCAGACCGCTGGCAGCACCGTCACCGGCAACGATTGCACCCGTCGTGCTGTCGATCCGTGAGGCGACGGACCGGCTGTTTCGTGGCGCGGTGTCGAAGGGTTCTATTACAACCTCCGATTTGCCGGGCTTCCTCAAAGCCTGCTCCGATGGCCTGGACGGTAGCCGGACCGAGATCGGTGCGCCGGGAAAACCGTTCGGCGATCCGGTGACGCCGATCGCCTTCGAGACGGCGCTGGCGGTTTCGGCGCTCTCGCTGCTGTGCGACGACACCGCCGCAAGGCTCAGAATTTGTCCCAACTGCACCTGGCTGTTCGTCGACAGAAGCCGCAATTCCAGCCGTCTTTGGTGCGACATGGCGGTGTGCGGCAACAGGCAGAAGGCTAGGCGTCACTATCGTCGCCGCCGCATGGCGGAAAATGAGGCCAAGAATGCCTAAGGGTCTTTCCCGTTCGATCGTCGTCGGTGCGGCACTCATTGCCGCCGTTGCGCTCGGCGCCTGCCGCGACACCGGCCGCGATACCGGTGAAGACGAAGGCAAGCTGTTCGAGATTTCCGGCAAGATATTCGTCTTCAATTACCGCCTCGCCAGGGCGACCTATGTCGTGACGCTGCGGCCGCTGAAGCCGATGGGAGAAGGCCAGGTGGCGATCGCCAGCTTCCAGGATCCCGCCGGCGGCGCGCCATTGGTGGTCGAGCAGAAGGTGTGGCCGAAGCTCGACAAGGTGACGCTGGAGAGCCCGGCGCTGACCTGCGTCGTCAAGAACAAGCCCTATGCGATCGCCATCAGCATCAAGGGAGCCGACGGTGCGGTCTTGCAGGAGATCGACACCACGCTGATGTCGACGGAAGACCAGTCGATCCTGCCCGACCGGCCGCTGGTCATCGACCAGCTCTATACGGCCAATCCCGATCTCGCCGGCCATCCCGACGGCAAGCTGCCGGGCGAGCCGAAGCCGGATTGCTCGAAGGGCACCTGACGCGTCGCTGCAGCGCCGTGCAATGCCCGCGGCGATGGTCGCCGACTGTTCGTCGTGCGTTGCCCGGCACCTGCGATTTTGTTTGACCTGCCTTGCAAGGGAAGAAAGGATGCGTCATCCGACCCCGACGTTGGCTGCCTGCCCCCGCGCGGCCTCCGCAGAGGAAATTCCTGATGACGCTGCATGACGTCGCGCTCGACGATAAGTTCGACCTCGCAAAGGAGCGCATCTTCCTGTCGGGCGCGCAGGCGGTCATCCGCATGCTCCTGATGCAGCGCGAGCGTGACCGCCGCGCCGGCTTGAACACGGCCGGTTTCGTCTCCGGCTATCGCGGCTCGCCGCTCGGCGGCCTCGACATGCAGCTGTGGAAGGCCAAGAAACAGCTCGCTCAGGCCGACATCGTCTTCCAGCCAGGCCTCAACGAGGAGCTGGCCGCCACCGCTTGCTGGGGCGCGCAGCAGACGGAGCTGCTGGGCGAGGGCACCCATGACGGCGTCTTTTCGGTCTGGTACGGCAAGGGGCCGGGCGTCGATCGCTCCGGCGATGTGTTCCGCCATGCCAATCTCGCCGGCTCGTCCAAGCATGGCGGCGTGCTCGCCCTGATGGGCGACGATCATATGGCCGAATCCTCGACGAACGCGCATGCCACCGAATTCCTGTTCGTCGACACCATGGTGCCGATCCTCAACCCGGCCGGTGTCCAGGAGGTCATCGATTACGGGCTCTACGGCTTTGCCATGTCGCGCTTTGCCGGCACCTGGGCGGCGATCAAATGCGTCAAGGACAACATCGAATCGACGGCCTCGGTCGATGCCTCGCTCGAGCGGTTGAACATCGTCGTGCCGGATTTCGACATGCCGCCCGGCGGTCTCAACATCCGCCACGAGATCGATATGCTCGGCCAGGAGGAGCGGCTGCATGAGCATAAGCGCGCCGCGGCTTCCGCCTTTATCCATGCCAACGGGCTGAACCGCATCGTCTATTCGGGCGGCCGCAACCCCAAGATCGGCATCATCACGCTGGGCAAGAGCTATCTCGACGTCCGCCAGGCGCTGGAGGACATCGGCATCGACGAGGCGGCCGCCAACCGCATCGGCGTGCGGCTGTTCAAGGTCGGCTGCCCCTGGCCGCTCGACCTGCATCACATCGCCGACTTCGCCCGCGGCCTCGACACCATCGTCGTCGTCGAGGAGAAACGCTCGCTGATCGAGGTGCAGCTGCGCGAGAGCCTTTACGGCACCGCCACGCAGCCGGTCATTGTCGGCAAGAAGGACGAGCGCGGCGACTGGCTATTCCCGGCCAAGGGCGCGCTCGACCCTAACGAGATCGCCATCGCGCTTGGCGAGAGGATCATCAGGACCATCGGTCCGTCCGAGGAGATTTCGGCACGGGTGGCCAAGCTGCGTCAGTTCCAGGCAATGCTCGCCGACGCCACCGACATCGGCTCGCGCACGCCGTTCTTCTGTTCCGGCTGCCCGCACAATTCGTCGACCAAGGTGCCGGACGGCTCGATTGCCGGGGCCGGCATTGGTTGCCATTTCATGGCGCTGTGGATGGACCGCAACACCGTCGGGTTCACGGCCATGGGCGGCGAGGGCGCGCAATGGGTCGGCCAGGCGCCGTTCTCGAAGCGTGGCCACATCTTCCAGAATCTCGGCGACGGCACCTACAACCATTCCGGCACGCTGGCGATCCGCTTCGCGCTGTCGACCGACGCCAACATCACCTACAAGATCCTCTACAACGACGCCGTCGCCATGACCGGCGGCCAGCCGCACGAAGGCGGTCTGACCGTCGATATGATCGCCAGGCAGGTGCGGGCCGAAGGCGTCGATCGCATCGCCATCGTCACCGACGAACCCGACAAATATGCCGGTAAGGCCGAATTCCCGGCCGGCGCCACCATCCATCACCGCGACGATCTCGATCTCGTCCAGCGCGAACTGCGGGACGTCAAGGGCGTATCGGTCTTGCTCTACGACCAGACCTGCGCCGCCGAAAAACGCCGCCGCCGCAAGCGCGGCACCTTTCCCGATCCCGACAAGCGCGTCTTCATCAACGAACTTGTCTGCGAAGGCTGCGGCGATTGCGGCGTGCAGTCGAACTGCGTCTCGATCCAGCCGGTCGAGACCGAATTCGGCCGCAAGCGCAGGATCGACCAGTCGAGCTGCAACAAGGACTTCTCCTGCGTCAACGGCTTCTGCCCGTCCTTCGTCACCGTGCATGGTGCCAAGATTCGCAAGGCCGAAGGCCTTGCCGGCAAGGCCAACCCGCTCGACGGCGTGCCGACGCCCGCCGAATTCCCGCTGGGCGAGCAAGGCTGGGCAGCGATCATCGATGGCGTCGGCGGCACCGGTGTCGTCACTGTCGGTGCCGTGCTCGGCATGGCCGCCCATCTCGAGGACAAGGGTTGCGGCATGATCGACATGGCCGGTCTTGCCCAGAAGGGCGGTTCGGTGTTCACCCATGTCCGTATCGCCCGTACTCCGGACGACATCCATGCCATCCGCGTTTCGGCGGGAAAGGCCGATCTCGTGCTTGGCTGCGATCTCGTCGTGTCGGGCGCCAAGAAGGTGCTGACCGCGGTGCGCGAGGGCCATACCATCTTCCTCGCCAACACCGCCGAGATCATGCCCGGCGAATTTGCCCGTTCGGCCGATTTCTCGTTGCCGACAGAGCGCCTGAAGAAGGCGATCCGCACCGCTGCCGGGGACGACAAGGCGCATTTCTTCGACGCCACCCGCACCGCCACGGCACTGTTCGGCAACTCGCTCGGCGCCAACATGTTCATGCTCGGTTTTGCCTTCCAGCATGGCGGCTTGCCGCTCTCAGCCGAAGCCGTCGAGAAGGCGATCGAGCTCAATGGCGAAGCCGTGGCGATGAACATCGCCGCCTTCCGCTGGGGCCGTCGTGCCGCCCACCAGCCGGACTTCGTACGCGGCCTTGTCGCCCAGCCGGGCCCAACCGTCGCTGGAAAGACCGGCAAGGCCGCCGATGTCGCCGAGACCCTGGACGACATCATTGCCCGTCGCGTGGCATTCCTGACCGCCTATCAGAACGGCGCCTATGGCAGGCGTTATGCCGAAAGACTGGCCCTATTGCGCGCCGCAGAAGCGAAGGCCGTGCCCGGTTCGACCGCGGTGTCGGAAGCCGCCGCCAGGAACCTGTTCAAGCTGATGGCGATCAAGGACGAGTACGAGGTGGCGCGGCTCTATACCGACGGCTCGTTCGCCGCCGAATTGGGCAAGCAGTTCCAGAGCTACGACAAACTCGAATTCCACCTTGCGCCGCCGATCATGGGCCGCCGCGGCAATGACGGCAAACCGAGGAAATCGAGCTTCGGCCCCTGGATGATGAAGGGATTTCGCCTGCTGGCGGCGATGAAGGGCCTGCGCGGCACCGCCTTCGACCCGTTCGGCTACACCGCCGAGCGGCGCATGGAGCGGCAGCTCCTGGCACAGTACGAGGCGGATCTGGAGCTAATCGCCGGGGCGCTGGCGCCGGCCAGGGTCGATGCGGCGGTTGCCCTTGCCTCGGTGCCCAGCCTCATTCGCGGCTATGGACACGTACGGCAGGCCAGCGCCGAAAAGGCAGCCGGCGAGCGCTCCCGGTTGCTCCAGCGCCTCGCAAACGCACCGGCGGGGGCGGCACTTCAGGCCGCCGAGTGAAGGCCTTGTTTACCTGAAGCTTGATTTTCCGGTCTGTCCTGCTTTTGCGCTCCTTCGGCAACCGGGCCAAAGCCACTGTTCTAAGCCTTTCTTAAGGCGGATGTGGGATGACGAGGCCTAGCGTTGGGCCGACGATATGGGCAGAACAAAGACCGAAAACATCCCGGCGGATGTTTATATCCAGTTTGTGCGGTCGTTGTTCGACAACGCTCACATGCTGGTGATTGGCGGCGTGTGCTACTGGATCCTCGGATTCATGATCTACTTGCGCACGCACAATTCATTGTTCCTGGCTTTCTCTTTTAGTCTGCTGTCCATCAGCCTTTTCCGCTACTTCGGCATTCGCGACTTCCGGAAGGCGGGCGGTGTAATAGCCAATGTCCAAGAGGCGCGGCGGTGGGAGCGCAATTATATCCTCAAGGGCAGCCTGCAGGGCCTCGGCCTGGGCGCGCTGTGCTTCATATCGATCTATGTCTATCCCGATCCCTTTGCCGAACTGGCCGCGACGTCGCTGGCCATCGCAACCTTGGTGACGGTTGTTGGCCGGAACTACGGATCTCCGCTCATGGTGCGGATTTTTTCCGTGACCTTCATTGGTCCGGCAGCACTTGCACTCTTGCTGCGCATGGATATCCCCTCGGTCGTTCTGGGGCTGATGATCATCCCCTTGACGTTTATCACGATCAACAGCGCCGACCACGTCCGCGACGTGCTTTTCTCGGCGGTCATCGGCCACAAGGAAGCAAAGAAGCTCGCGCATAGGTTCGATCGCGCCCTAAACACCATGTCACACGGCCTGGTCATGCTCGGCCCCAACGGCCGCGTGGCGGTAGCCAATGCCGAAGCCGCCCATCTGATGTCGCTCAAGTCCGGGGATGCGCTGCTTGGGCGGTCCATCCACGGTCTTTTGATGCGCGGCGTCGCCGCCGGCATGTTGGCACCGAAGGATTGCCGCTACATCGAAGCCCAATTGACGCGCGCGCTGCGCGAGGGCCGCGACCGCAAGGTGCTGGTTTCCCTCGCCAACGGCCAGCACTATGAATTCTCGGCTCGCGAAGGCAGCCAGGAGCTGGGCGTGATCACCTTCGAGGACGTGACGGCGCGCGTCGAGGCGGAAGACAAGATCCGCTTCATGGCGCGCTACGACAATCTTACCGGCCTGCCCAACCGTGCCTATTTCCACGAGTTGATCGGCGAGGCCATGGCGTCCGGCGATCGCGACCGGCTCTGCGGCCTGGCGGTACTCGACCTCGACGATTTCAAGAGCGTCAACGACACGCTCGGCCATCCGATCGGCGACGGCTTGATCTACGCCGTTGCCGAGCGGCTTGCCGCCATTGCCGGGCAAGGCATCACGGTCAGTCGTTTCGGCGGCGACGAGTTCATGATCTTCTTCGACCGCGTCGAGGATGAGAGCCATCTGACCAGCCAGCTCGACGAGATTTTCGCCGGCCTGCAAGGAGAAGTCGACGTCGCCGGTCACGGGCTGCGTGTCCAGGCCAGCGGCGGCGCCGTGCTGTCGCGTGTCAAGGACACCGATGTCGACGCCATGATCGTCAAGGCGGACCTGGCGCTCTACAAGGCCAAGGAGCTCGGCAAGAACGGCTGGCGGCTGTTCGAGGCGGCAATGGACGCCGCGTTCCGCAACCGTCAGCTGATGAAGGCGGATCTGCGCAGCGCGGTGGAAAACAAGGAATTGCGGGTGGTCTACCAGCCGATCGTGGCGATGAACACGATGCGCATCGCCGGTTGCGAGGCGCTGTGCCGCTGGGACCATCCCGATCTCGGGCCGATCTCGCCCAGCATCTTCATTCCGCTGGCCGAGGAAATGGGTATCATTTCCGAGATCAGCACCTTCGTGCTGCAGGCAGCCTGTACCGAATGCGCCAACTGGCCCGACCAGACCAGCGTCTCCGTCAATCTCTCCGCCAAGGATTTCCGCAGCCGCGATGTCATCCAGAAGGTTCGCGACGCGCTGGCGAGCTCCGGTCTAGCCGCTGGCCGGCTGGAAATCGAGGTCACCGAAACGGCGCTGCTCGACGACAAGTCGCTGACACGCCAGTACATCGAGGAATTGAAGCAGATCGGCGTGCGCATCGCGCTCGACGATTTCGGCACGGGCTATTCGAGCCTGAGCTATCTGCATAAGCTGCCGCTCGACAAGATCAAAATCGACCGCTCGTTCCTGATGGACGTCACCCAGAACCCGCGTTCATTGGAACTGCTCAAGGGCATCGTCAACCTGTCGCGGCCGCTGGGACTTTCCGTGACCGTCGAAGGCGTCGAGACCTTCGAACAACTCAAGATCCTGGCCTCGCAGGTCAAACCCGATCTCGTGCAGGGCTTCCTGTTCGGTGCCGCGCTCAGTGCGTCGGGTATCGAGACGATGTCGAATGTCACTTGGCCCTTCGCCGCTGACCTGCGTCTCATCGGCAAGCGGACAGCCATTTAGCGCCGTGACCGACAGCTCAAGCGTTGGCTTGGCTCACGCACCTTTATTGACGGGGTGCGATGCCTTGGAGGCAATGATCCAAATCCTTTTCGGGGCGTAATCCCCCACTAAGACGTTCTCAAGTGGGCGGGTCCGGCTGTTAAGGTTAACAGAAGGTAAATCAACAACATCTAAATTTCAGCTTGTGTCTCACTTCCACTCGAATAGCTTGTCCGTAGGCGGAATTTCGAGGACAGATGATGGATGCTGCAAGGGGTGCAAGGAATGCGCCGGGCGCGATCAGCGCGGCCGGGGATTCGGTGCTGAACCGATCGATCATGCAACAGCTGGAGCATGTCGATTATCGCCTCATTACCGGAGGCGAGGATCTGGAGGCGATTTACCGGCTTCGCTATAAATCCTACCTGCGCTCAGGCATGTGCGGCCCAATCGCCAGCGGAATGTTCGAGGACCGTTGGGACGATCTGCCCAATTCCTACCGGTTCGGTGTCTATTGCTATGGCGAATTGGTCAGCACGATCCGCTTCCATTACATTTCCAGCGAGCACCCGCATTCGCCCTCCGTCGATGCCTATCCGGAAGTGCTGATCGAGCGACTTGCCCGCGGAGAAACCTTCATAGACGGAACCCGCTTCGCAACCGATCCCGACAGTGCACCGGCGCCCGGAGTGTTGCCTTTCCTGACACTCAGGCTTGCCATGGTGGCCTCGCGCTACTTTGGCCAGAACTCGGTCCTTACGCCGGTCAAGATCGAGCATTCCAATTTTTATTCCCGTTACTTCAATGCCGTGCAGAGAACCGAGGGAAAAGTATTTCCGGGCGTTCTTGCCCCGATCGCTCTGTTCGAAATCCCCGCCGGCGAGAATATGCGACTGACGCTCGAACGGTTCCCATTCTTCAGGTCGACGTCGACGGAACAGCGGCTGATGTTTGCCGATCCGGCCATCAACGGACTGACACCCCTGTCCATCGTGCCGACAGCGAAATATTATCGCGACGCCGCCTGAGGCTTCCGATTTTTGCGGAGCGTCTGGAGCTTTCCAGCCGGACAGGCGTTCTGATGATGGCGCGTTTTGACGCTCGGCATCTGCATTTCGACGGATCTCCCAGAAGGAACCCGACATGACCATTTCCACGCTTGCGCTCACTCCGCTCATCTCGCTGATCGCCGGCGTGCTGATCCTCGTCATGCCAAGGCTGTTGAACTACATCGTCGCGCTCTATCTGATTGTCGTCGGACTGCTCGGGCTTTTCCCGCACCTTGCCGGCTGACAGCGCCACTTGAGGCAGCGCAACCGTCTGCCTCGACCCCCTTTCTGAGCATCTTCGCATCAGGCGCCCGAATCCGGGGTCGGGCTCCGGCGTCATGTCGGCAGCCGGCTTCAAATTTCCGTTGAGGCAGTTGTCGCTGCGATGCGGCAATAGCGCCATTGCTCTCGGCCCGGCTTTTCGCTATGTGCCTGAAAGATGTCTTCGAAGGGGTATTCCTATGGCTGATCACTCGCCGACCGGTCCTGTCGAACTGGGCGCGAAGATGGACTATGCCGAGCATGACCGCACCTATGCGGGCTTCCTCATGCTGGCCAAATACGGATCACTTTTCTGCGGAGCCCTGCTCCTGGCGATGGCCTTCGGCTTCTTCGCGGGCGGCTTCTTCTCGGCGACCATCCTGTTCGTGCTGATTATGGCCGCCGGCGCCTTTATCCTCCGATAGATTTTCCGACACCTTGTCCACGCCGCCGCCGCGAGGCCGGCCGGCATCTTGCGGGAACGAGCTTCCCGCCGAAAGGATCACGCGGTGGGACAGACGGTATTCATCCCTCGTGAACTCGATGCCAACGAGCCGCGCGTCGCAGCCTCGCCCGATACGGTGAAACGGCTGGCGGCGCTGGGCTTCGAAATCGTCGTCGAGACCGGTGCCGGCACCCGGTCGCGCATCCCCGACGAGGAATTCGCCAAGGCCGGTGCCGCCGTCGGCAAGGTTTCGGATGTCGCCAAGGCCGATGTCGTGCTGAAGGTGCGTCGGCCGACGGATGCCGAGCTGAAGAGCTACAAGCCGGGCACAGCGGTCATCGCCATCATGGATCCCTATGGCAACGACGCCGCCGTGGCAGCCTTGGCCAAGGCTGGCGTCACCGCTTTCTCGATGGAATTCATGCCGCGTATCACCCGGGCGCAGTCGATGGATGTTCTGTCCTCGCAGGCCAACCTGGCTGGCTACCAGGCGGTCATCGACGGCGCTTCGGAATATGACCGGGCGCTGCCGATGATGATGACCGCGGCCGGCACGGTGCCGGCGGCAAAGGTCTTCGTCATGGGCGTCGGTGTTGCCGGCCTGCAGGCGATCGCCACCGCGCGTCGGCTTGGCGCGGTCGTCACCGCCACCGACGTTCGCCCCGCCGCCAAGGAACAGGTCGCCTCGCTTGGCGCGAAGTTCCTCGCGGTCGAGGACGAGGAGTTCAAGGCTGCCGAGACGGCCGGTGGCTACGCCAAGGAAATGTCGAAGGAATACCAGGCCAAGCAGGCGGCCCTCACCGCCGAGCATATCGCCAAGCAGGATATCGTCATCACCACGGCGCTGATCCCCGGCCGTCCGGCGCCGAAGCTGGTTTCGGCGGCGATGGTTGCCTCGATGAAGCCGGGCTCGGTGCTCGTCGACCTGGCGCTCGAGCGCGGCGGTAATGTCGAGGGCGCCGTGTCAGGCCAGGTCGTCACCACGGCCAACAACGTCAAGATCGTCGGCCATCTCAATGTGCCCGGCCGCATCGCGGCGTCGGCATCGCTGCTTTACGCCAGGAACCTGTTCGCCTTCCTCGAGACGCTGGTCGACAAGACGACCAAGACGCTTGCCATCAATCGAGACGACGACCTGGTCAAGGCGACGATGCTGACCGATGGCGGCAAGGTGGTTCATCCGGCCTTCGCCAAGGCCGACCAGCAGCCGCCAAAGGGCCAATATGTCGAGCCGGCGGCAATTACGGCCAAGACCATGGTCGCCGACGCTTCGGCCAAACCGAAGAAGGCCGCTCCCAAGAAGGCAGCCGCGTCCAAGTCGCCTTCGTCGAAGTCGAAAGGCATTGCGTGATGGATCAGACCCTGCAGAAAGCCCTCGATCAGCTCGACCAGGCCTCCGCCGCCGTTCGGCTGGCGGTGCAGAATATGGCGACCGCGCCTGGTGGCGCCGAGGCGGCGGGTGATGCCGCGCACGCTTTGTCCGGCGGCGCCATCGATCCCTTCGTCTTCCGATTCGCCATTTTCGTGCTGGCGATCTTCGTCGGCTATTATGTCGTCTGGTCGGTGACCCCCGCTTTGCACACGCCGCTGATGGCCGTCACCAACGCCATCTCCTCGGTCATCGTCGTCGGCGCATTGCTTGCCGTCGGCATCGCGGCCTCCGGCATCGCCGCGGGCTTCGGCTTCGTCGCCTTGATGCTGGTTTCGGTCAACATCTTCGGCGGCTTCCTCGTCACCCAGCGCATGCTGGCCATGTACAAGAAGAAGGACAAGTAGAGCGCCATGAACGCCAACTTCGCGTCCTTCCTCTACCTTGTTTCCGGCGTCCTGTTCATCATGGCGCTACGCGGGCTGTCGCACCCGACCACCAGCCGCCAGGGCAACCTCTACGGCATGATCGGCATGGGCATTGCCATCGCCACCACGCTGGCGCTGGCGACCCCTTCGGCCGGACGCTTCGGCCTGATCGTGCTCGGTCTTGCCCTTGGCGGCGGTGTCGGCGCGGTCACCGCACGGCGCATCGCCATGACCTCGATGCCGCAGCTGGTCGCCGCCTTCCACTCGCTCGTTGGCCTTGCCGCCGTGATGGTGGCGGCCGCGGCGATCTATGCGCCTGAGAGTTTCAGCATCGGCACGGTCGCCGACATCCACGCCCAGGCGCTGATCGAGATGAGCCTCGGCGTCGCCATCGGCGCCATCACCTTTACCGGCTCGGTCATCGCCTTCCTCAAGCTCGATGGCCGCATGTCGGGCAAGCCAATCATGATCGGCGGCCGCCACTTCATCAACGCGGCGCTTGGCGTGGCACTCATCGTGCTGATCGTGCTCCTGGTCACCACGGAATCGAAGCTGGTTTTCTGGCTGATCGTCGTGGCCTCGCTCGTCCTGGGGGTCCTTCTCATCATCCCGATCGGCGGCGCCGACATGCCGGTCGTCGTCTCGATGCTGAACTCCTATTCCGGCTGGGCGGCGGCGGCCCTCGGCTTCACGCTCGGCAATCTGGCGCTGATCATCACCGGCGCGCTGGTCGGCTCGTCCGGTGCGATCCTGTCCTACATCATGTGCAAGGGCATGAACCGAAGCTTCATCTCCGTCATCCTTGGCGGCTTCGGCGGCGAGACGGCGGCCGCGGCCGACGACGGCATCGAGCGCACGGTCAAGCAGGGGTCGGCCGACGACGCCGCCTACCTGATGATGAACGCGCAGAAGGTCATCATCGTGCCGGGCTACGGCATGGCGGTCGCTCAGGCCCAGCACGCGCTGCGCGAAATGGCCGACAAACTCAAGGCCAATGGCGTCGACGTGAAGTACGCCATTCATCCGGTCGCCGGCCGTATGCCTGGCCACATGAACGTGCTGCTCGCAGAAGCCAATGTGCCTTACGACGAAGTGTTCGAGCTCGAGGACATCAACTCCGAATTCGCGCAGGCGGACGTCGCCTATGTTATCGGCGCCAACGACGTCACAAACCCTTCGGCCCGTGACGACAAGTCGTCGCCGATCTACGGCATGCCGATCCTCGACGTCGACAAGGCCCGCACCTGCCTGTTCGTCAAGCGCTCGCTCGGCTCCGGCTATGCCGGCATCGACAACACGCTGTTCTACAAGGACGGCACGATGATGCTGCTCGGCGACGCCAAGAAAATGACCGAAGAGATCGTCAAGGCGATGGATCACTGATCAGGAATCAGCACCGCGACACGCCAAGGAACGCCCGGCTTGCGCCGGGCTTTTTCTTGGCTTGACGGCGATTTCCAGGCTACGATGAGGAAATCCCGTCTCGCTGGCGGGATTGTCGTCAACGGAGACGTTGGTGCCCGACCCCATCGCATCGCCGCCCACCGGAAAAGCGCCGCGCAAGCCCAGTCAGGCGGTGGTGATCGTGCATGGCATGGGCGAACAGCGGCCGATGGATACGCTGCGCGGCTTTGTCCAGGCTGTCTGGAGCCACGACCCCGCCCGCGCGCCGTTCTATGCCCATGTCGCCGATCCGGCCGACCCCGCCGGCGCGAAGATCAACCGGAGCTGGATCACACCCGACAGCCGGACCAATTCATACGAACTTCGCCGCATCACCACGCCCTACGACGTCGATGGCCGCCGCACCGATTTCTACGAGCTTTACTGGGCCGACATCACGCAGGGCACGACGCGGGGCCGGCTTGCCGCCTGGGTGACAAATCTGCTGTGGCGCAAGCCCACCGACATTCCGCGCGACGCCCGCAAGCTCTATCTCGTCACGCTTCTTGCCGTCATCGTCGTCCTGTGCGCGGTGCTCGCGCTCGCGACGTCGGTTTGGCAGGCGTATATTTCCTTCGCCGCCGGCCTGCTCGTCACCATCCTGGCCTCATTCATCATCTGGGCGGTGGACCGGTTTGGTCTTCCCTATTTCGGCGATGTCGCGGCCTATGTGCGCGCGGAAGCAGCGACGGTCGAGAAGCGGGCGCTGATCCGCGACCGCGGCCTGCGGCTGCTGAAACGTCTCATGATGGACGATGCCTACGACCGGATCGTGCTGGTGTCGCACAGCCTTGGATCGATGATCGCCTACGATCTGTTGCAGATATTATGGGCCGATTTCAGACCCCGAAAACTGGAGGCCATCCGCGACAAGACGAAACTGAAGGCCATCCACGCCATCGACAAGGCCACGCTTATTGCCGACGGTTCGGCATGGCCTGACAGGCTGGACGACCTCGCCGGCTTCCGGCGCGACCAATGGGAGCTCTACCGACAACTGCGCACTGGCGATGCCGACCATCCGCTGCCATGGAAGATCAGCGATTTCATCACGCTGGGCAGTCCTCTGACCCACAGCGAGTTTCTGGTGACGCATGATCTCGCCGAATTCAGGCGCGGTATCGCCGAGCGGCTGTTCTCGGCATGCCCGCCGATCGCTGACACGGCAGCCGGCGGGACCGTGCTTTATCAGGAAGGGCGCAGCCGTTCAGGCAAACCACGGCGGGCGGTGCATCATGGAGCGGTTTTCGCCGCGACGCGCTGGACCAACATCTTCGACCACGGCAATGGCTGGCTGACCGGCGATCCGATCTCGGGGCCGATGACGGAGAATTTCGGCCCGGGCGTGGAGAATATCCAGGTCGAGCTGCGCGGCTCCCGTGGCCGCATCTTCACCCACACGCTCTATTGGTCGTTAACGGCGACCGGCGTCGAGGCTGGCGCTCGGCAGCGCTCGCACCTTGCCGTGCTGCGCGATGCTGTCGACCTCGGCCGCAAACTGGAACCAAGCCAGCCACCGCCGGCGTAGATGCCTCAGATATCCAGATTGGCGACCGACAGCGCGTTGTCCTGGATGAATTCGCGCCTCGGTTCGACTTCATCGCCCATCAGCCGCGAGAACAGACTGTCCGCATCCGTCGCGTCGTTGACCTTGACCTGCAGCAGCGAGCGCACGTTCGGATCGAGCGTGGTTTCCCACAGCTGTTCGGCGTTCATCTCGCCGAGACCCTTGTAGCGCTGCATGGTCAGGCCCTTGCGGCCGGTCGCAAAGACGGCGTTGAGCAACGCCAGCGGCCCCGAGATGGTTTCGGAGACATCCTTGCGGCGCAGCACCGGCGGCGACCCGTAGACGTCGCTGAGACGCTGTGCGTAGCGGTCGAGCTGGCGTGCATCGGCCGAGTTGATCAGCGCAAGATCGAGATGCGCGTATTCCTTGACGCTGCGCACCGTGCGCTCGAACACATAGCCGCCGACGCCTTCATTCGAGGTCGACATGCGGCCGGTCCAGCCGCGCTCTGTGTCCTCGGCGATTATGTCGAGGCGTTTTGCAATCCGCTCCGCCATGGCGTTGGCGCGGCCAAGATCGGTGAAGACGTCCGGGTTGAGCCCGCCGGCGATCGCCGCCTGTTCGACCACGCCTCTGTTGTAGCGTGTGTGCAGGCCGTTGATCAGCTGACGCACGGCCAGCGCGTCGTCGATGGCACCGCGCAAATCCTGCCCGGCACGAACCTCGCCCGATCCGAGCGAAAGCGATGCTTCTTCCAGCCCCGAGCCGATCAGGAATTCCTCGAAGGCGCTCTCGTCCTTGATGTATTGCGAACTCTTGCCGCGCGTCACTTTGTAGAGCGGCGGCTGGGCGATATAGAGATGGCCGCGCTCGATCAGCTCCGGCATCTGCCGGAAGAAGAAGGTGAGCAGCAAGGTGCGGATGTGGGCGCCGTCGACGTCGGCGTCGGTCATCAGGATGATCTTGTGGTAGCGCAGCTTGTCGGCGTTGAACTCGTCCTTGCCGATCGAGGTGCCGAGCGCGGTGATCAGCGTGCCGATCATGTCGGAGCCGAGCATGCGGTCGAAGCGCGCCCGTTCGACATTGAGGATCTTGCCGCGCAACGGTAGGATCGCCTGGTTCTGGCGCGACCGGCCACCCTTGGCCGAGCCGCCGGCGGAATCACCCTCGACGATGAAGATTTCGGATTTCGCCGGGTCGCGTTCCTGGCAGTCGGCCAGCTTGCCGGGCAGGGAAGTAACGCCGAGCGAGCTCTTGCGGGTGATGTCGCGCGCCTTGCGTGCCGCTTCACGTGCCGCCGCCGCCTGGATCACCTTGTCGACCACCACCTTGCCCTCTGCAGGGTGCTCCTCCAGCCAGGTGCCGAGCGCTTCGTTGACCAAGCCTTCGACGACGGGCCGGACTTCCGAGGAAACCAGCTTGTCCTTGGTCTGCGAGGAGAATTTCGGATCGGGAACCTTGACCGATAGCACCGCCGTCAGACCCTCGCGGCAGTCATCGCCGATCAGCGAGACTTTTTCCTTCTTGGTCAGGCCCGAGGATTCGCCATAGCCGGTGATCTGGCGCGTCAGCGCGCCGCGGAAGCCGGCCAGATGGGTGCCGCCGTCGCGTTGTGGGATGTTGTTGGTGAAGGCCAGCACGTTCTCGTGGTAGCTGTCGTTCCACCACATCGCCACTTCGACGGTTATCCCGTCGCGCTCGGCCTTGATGGCGATCGGCTTGTCGATCAGCGGCTTCTTGACCCGGTCGAGATATTTGACGAATTCTTCCAGCCCGCCATCATAGTGCAGTTCATGGCGCACGACGTCGGCGTGACGGGCATCGGTCAGGACGATGCGCACGCCGGAATTGAGGAAAGCAAGCTCACGCAGCCGGTGTTCCAGCGTCCCGAAGTCGAATTCGACCATGGTGAAGGTCTCGGTCGACGGGAAGAAGGTGATCTCGCTGCCGCTGCGCCCCTCATAGGTGCCCGGCTGCTTGTCCTGTTTATAGCTGCCTGTCGCCTTCAGCGGCGCGTCGGCATTGCCATGCGTGAAGCTCATCTCGAAGATCTGGCCGTTACGGCGGATTTTCAGTTTCAACCAGGCCGAAAGCGCATTGACCACCGAGACGCCGACGCCATGCAGGCCACCCGAGACCTTGTAGGAATTCTGGTCGAACTTGCCGCCGGCATGCAGCTGAGTCATGATCACTTCAGCCGCCGAAATGCCTTCTCCGGTGTGGATATCGGTCGGAATGCCGCGCCCATTGTCGATCACGGTGACCGAACCGTCGGGGTTGAGCGTCACGGTGACGAGGTCGGCGTGACCGGCCAGCGCCTCGTCGATCGCGTTGTCGACCACCTCATAGACCATGTGATGCAGGCCAGAACCGTCGTCGGTGTCGCCGATATACATGCCGGGGCGTTTGCGCACGGCATCCAACCCCTTCAAAACCTTGATGGAATCGGCGCCGTATTCGGCTTCAGCGCCGTTGATGTTGTCGATCTGATCGCTCATGAAAACCTGTTGTCTGGATGCCGCTCGCACGGCGCGAAAAATCGGCCCCGAATCGCGCCTCTAATATCCATTAGATATAGGCGCTAAAGGCGGTTTTTCCAAGGTTTGCAGGCATTTCCCCGGGGACGGGCCGGCTGTCCATGACGCGCTCTCTCCAGGCCTTATCTGGCCTTGGCCAGCCGGTCCCTGAGAAACTTGATCATGAACTTGTATCGCGGCGCCAGCCGCCCAGTCCGATCAAGTTCCAGCGTCATGTCGAGCGCCTGGGAAAGCACCGCCTTGGGGTTCTTGGCGACCTGAGCATAGTCGATCATGGCCACCACGAGGTCGCGCTGCCAGGTGGCATTGTTGGGGTCGGACTGGGCAAGCTGCTGGCGGATGTCGAGGCTATCCTGGAAGGCCTGCCGCGCGCCCTTGAAGTCGCGCTGCTTGCCCTTGAGCATGCCGATTTCGGACAGCGTGATCGACAGGTCGCGCTGCCAGTCGGCATTGGCAGGATCGAGCTTGGCCAGCCGGTCGGCGATGACGAAACTGTCGGTGTAGGCCTTGAGCGCGCCCGCCCGGTCGCCTTGTATTTCCAGAATGCCGGCGACCTTTTCGAGGCTGACGGAGAGGTCGCGCTGCCAATCCGTATTGTTCGGGTCGCCGGCCGCCAGCACGCGGGCCAACGAGAGGGCTTGCCTGTAAGCCGACAGCGCATCCGGCCATTTTTCCTGGTCGCTCAGCGCATTGCCGATCTTGGCATTGCCGACAGACAGGTCGCGCTTCAGCTCGCTGTTGTCCGGGTCGCGGTCCACCAATCGTTCGACGATCGCCTGGCTTGCCCGATAGGCCGCGAGTGCGCCCACCGCATCGCTCTTCTCGCGCTTGAGGTCGCCGATCGTCGTATGGCTGACCGAGACATCGCGCTGCCGCTCGGCATCCTGCGGCTTCTTTTCGGCCAGCGCCAATCGGACCTTCAGGCTCTCTTCATAGGCCTCTTGTCGTCGGCCATGGCGAAGTCGCCGAACCACGGCAGACGATCGGGCTCGGCCGCAGTCAAATCCCTGAGCATGGTTCTGGCGGCCTGATAGTTCTCGAGCGCTTCCGGCAGGTCGCCTTGCACCAGCCTGATGTTGCCGAGCTTGATGTGGCTGACGGCGAAATCGCGCTTGACGCTCGGATCGGTTTCCTGGGCCGAACGCAACTCGAGATTGGATACCAGCGCCGCAAAGGCGCGGCCTGCCGCATCGGTGTTGCCGATAAGGGTGTAGAGCTTGCCGAGGTCGTCCAGCGTCCGGATCTGGCGGTCGGCGTCGTCCAGCGTCAGCGAGGTCTGTCCGGCCTCGCCGTAAAGGGCCAGCACCGATTCATAGTCCTTGATGGCCGTGGCGTAGTCGAGATCGGCGCGTGCCGCACCGCCAGACAGAAAACGCGTCGCCGCCTCCGACAGCGTGCGGCTGACGAAATTGACCTTCAAGGCGTTGCGCGAGACATTGTCGATGTCGGCGGCCCTGGCGAGGATGGCGCGCGCGCCATCGAAGGCGCCGAGCGATAGCTGCACCTCGGCCTGCCGGCGCAGTTCCGTCACTTGCGGATCGTCGGAGGCGAGCGTCCTCATATCGCTGCGCACCTTGACGAAAGCGTCGGCCGCCTCGTGCAGCCTGGCATTCAGGCTGTCCGCCGAGAGGTGGCTGGCATCGGAGCCGATCAGCGCGCCATAGAGTGGCGCCAGCGGCATGTCGGCATCGCTGGCAATCTGCTCGACCTCGCCGCGCATCTCCGGCGTCACATCGGCCATGGCGAGCAGCAGGCGTTCGCGCTCCGGCAGCTGTTCCTTGGCCGCTGCGGCAAAGAACAGTTTTGGCAGGCCGCTCTCGACATAGGGCAGCTGTTTGCCGCGTGACAGGTCATAGACCTCCTGCTGCACCAGTGTCAGCACCGAGCGGATCTCGAGCCCGTCGGTGCCGAGATATTTGGTCAGCGCTGTCGTGAACGGCGAATTCTGGCCGGTCCCGTCGGCCGCCGTCTCGCCCGGTGCGGCCGAGAACGCGAACAGGATGTTTTCGGCGCGGCCAATCCGGCCGAGACCCGGCCGGACTTTTTCCGCGACATCCTTTGCCAGCGATGTCGCGCCTCGCCCTTCGCCCATCGTGCCCGAAAACGGATCGCTGCGGCAGGCATCGAGCATGATCAGGCCGACCTTGGCAGTGGCCGCCACGGTGTCGCGCACCTCTTCCAGCGGCAGGCTGGTCTTCTCCAGCGCATCGAGCGAGGAGGCGTCGGCGTCGACCGGCAGCAGCCGGTTGTCGCCCGAGATTTCGACGCCGTGGCCGGAGAAATAGACGAGCGCCACGTCGGCGCCTCTGGCATCCTCGCGAAAATCGTCGAGCGCGCGGCGCATCCGCCGCAGATCGCGATTGGTTTCGAGAACGACCTCGAAGCCGAGCTTCTTCAACGCCGCTCCCATCGCCTCGCCGTCATGGACCGGATTGGCGAGTGGCCGGACCAGGCGGTAGTCGTCATCGGCGATGACCAGGGCCACGCGCCGCTCGGCCACCGCGGCGGCGGTGGCCGTGAGCATCAGCAGCAAGGCAAACAGCAAGCGCAAGTCGAACCGCCCCCCGGCTCGTTCATTTGCGCGAACATTCCACCTCTTTATGGCATGAGCAAGCCAAGCTTTTGGCGGAAAGCCGATGCTTTCAGGCAGCCCGCATCGGCTTCAAGGCCTCGCTCCAGCGCGACAGCTCGTCCAGCATGGTCTTGGCGCCGCCGCGCACCTGCTCGCTGGCGCTGAAAGCGCCTTTCTCGTCGAGCAGTTTCTGATACATCGGCAGCGCGACACCTTCCGGGATCGGCATGACGCCCACCGAGGTCAGCAATGGCTTCAGCGCCTGCGCCGCGCGCAGACCGCCGGAGACGCCGCCATAGCTGAAAATGCCGGCGGGCTTGTATTTCCATTCGCGCAAGAGATAGTCGATCGCGTTGACGATCGCCGGCGCCACGAAATAATTGTATTCCGGCGCGACGAAGACAAAGGCGTCGGCGGCATCGATCGCCTTGGACCAGGCCTTGGTATGGTCGTTCTGGTAGTTGCCAAGCCTTGGATGGTGCGGTTCGTCCAGCACCGGAAGCTTGAACGTATCGATGTCGGTCAGCACCGGCTCGAATTTTCCATGCTCGCGCGCGAACCTCTCCAGCCACTCGGCGAAAACCGGTCCGGCGCGGCCGGGCCGCGTGCTGCCGATGATGATGTTCAACTGGTGCTTCAAGGCGGGCTCCTTCGTTTGGCGGTATCTGTTGGTGACCGTGACCTACGGCAGGCCATGGCCGCGGACAAGGCGACACCGCCAGGGAGGCGGTCACAATTGCCTGAACGGACTGTCTGCCGCACGTCCCGGGTTGCATGGTTCGTGCCTGCCGTTCGGTCCCATGGACGCCCGGATTGCCAGCCACTACATTGGTGTATCAGCGGAGCAGCCCATGGACATCCAGCCCGCCCCCTTCGTCCCCCCGGCGCCAAAGCCGCGCACGACGCCTCCCTCGACGCTGGAGATGATCCGCATCGTCTACCGCAACCCGCTCGAACTGTGGGGGGAGCATACCTACAACGAGCCCTGGATCTCGGCGAGTGGCGTTGGTGGACATCTCATCGTTGCCAACGATCCGGGCCTGATCCGCCACGTGCTGGTCGACAACGCCAAGAACTACAAGATGGCGACGGTGCGCCAGAAAATCCTGCGGCCGATCTTGCGCGACGGCCTGCTGACCGCCGAGGGCGAGGTCTGGAAACGGTCGCGCAAGGCGATGGCGCCGGTGTTCACGCCGCGCCATATCTTCGGTTTCGCCCAGCCGATGCTCTGGCGCACGCGGGAGTTCGTCACCCGTTACGAAGCCGGCGGCATATCCGACATCGCCCATGATATGACGCTGCTCACCTACGACATCCTGGCCGAGACGCTGTTTTCCGGCGAAATCGCTGGCGTGCCGGGCAGTTTCGCCAATGAGATCGACCGCCTGTTCGAGACTATGGGCCGCGTCGACCCGCTCGACCTGTTGCGCGCGCCCGACTGGCTGCCGCGTCTCACCCGCATCCGCGGCCGCAAGACCATGGCCTATTTCCGCAAGATCGTCACCGACACGGTCAAGATGCGCGAAGAGAAATTCAAGCGGGATCCCGATGCCGTGCCGCAGGATTTCCTGACGCTGCTGCTCAAGGCCGAAGGCCCCGACGGGCTGACGCGGGCCGAGGTCGAGGACAACATCATCACCTTCATCGGCGCCGGCCACGAGACCACGGCGCGCGCGCTTGGCTGGACGCTCTATTGCCTTGCGGAATCCCCGTGGGAGCGCAACCGCGTCGAGCAGGAGATCGACCGGGTGCTGGCGCGCGAGCCCGATCCGACGAAGTGGCTCGATGCCATGCCTTTCACGCGTGCGGCTTTCGACGAAGCACTCAGGCTGTATCCGCCGGCACCGTCGATCAACCGCGAGCCGATCGAGCCGGAAATGTGGAAGGATCTCTATATCCCGAAACACGCCGCCGTGCTGGTGATGCCATGGGTCGTCCATCGCCACCGGAAGCTTTGGGATCAGCCGAATGCCTTCCTGCCGGAGCGCTTCCATCCGGGAAACCGCGAAAAGATCGACCGCTTCCAGTATCTGCCGTTCGGTGCGGGCCCGCGCGTCTGCATCGGCGCCAGCTTCGCCATGCAGGAGGCGATCATCGCGCTGGCGATCATACTGTCACGCTTCCGCTTCGACACCACCGCGGAGACAAAACCCTGGCCGGTGCAGAAGCTGACCACACAGCCGCAAGGCGGTCTGCCGATGCAGGTCACGCCCCGCCAGGTGTGGTGATATTCAGGTTATGCCGGCCTGCGAACGATGGCTTCCTGCGCTTCCGGTACTCACGTACCAAAAGTACGCTCCGTTCCGGTTCTCGGAATCCACCGCTCTCGGCTCAGCTTGACCTGAATCCTCAACACACCTTCAAGCTGTGGTAATGAATTAAGCTGCGGGTTTGCGCTGCTGGAACTGGCCGGCGGCGCGGTAGCGCCAGAGGTAGCTGGGCAGGATCGTCGCGATCGATTGCGGCTGGATGCCGAGGCCGGCGAGCGTCCTGTTGGCCTTGGCCGCCGCGTCCGACACGATGTTGTGCTCGCGCAGCTGTATCACCTGGTCCTTGGTCAGCAGCGGATTGGGCAAGAGGCCGAGGATCGAGGCCTGGATGTTGGCCACCCACCACGGCACCGGCACCAGCAGGCGCTTGCGCTCGATCACCTCGAGCAGCTCTTCCATGCACTCCTTGAAGGTGAGCACCTTCGGCCCGCCGAGTTCATAGATCTGGCCGCCCTCGACCTTGCCGTCGACCGAGCGCGCCACCGCTTCGGCGACGTCGCCGACATAGACCGGCTGGAACTTGGTCTGGCCGCCGCCGATCAGCGGCAGCACCGGCGAATAGCGGGCCATGTTGGCGAAGCGGTTGAAGAAGGCGTCCTCGGGTCCGAAATTGATCGACGGCCGGAAGATCACGGCGTCCTTGATCGTCTCCAGAACGGCCTTTTCGCCGAGCGCCTTGGTGCGCGCATAGTTCGATCCGGAGTTCAGATCGGCGCCCAGCGCCGAAATATGGGTGAGACCGGCGCCGACCGCGCGCGCTGCCTCGGCCACGGCGCGGGCGCCGAACTCGTGGACGGCGGAGAATTTCTGCCGGCCGCTCTCATGCAGGACGGCGACCAGATTGACGACATGGTCGGCGCCCTGCACGGCGCGGTCGACCGACCAGCGCACGCGCACATTGGCCTGCACCGGCTGGATTTGGCCGACATTGCCGAGCGGCTGCAGATGGCCGGCGAGATCGGGCCGCCGGCAGGCGACGCGGATGCGATAGCCCCGTTTGGCCAGCGCGCGCACGACATGACGACCGACAAAGCCTGACCCGCCAAAGACGACGACGAGCTTTGGGGTCTGCAGGATTTCGGTCATGGCTGGCTCCGGCGCTCGCAGGCTTGGCTGAAGCCGTTTCATAATCGGTTTCGCGCCAAAGGCAAAGGGTGACGCGTGGTCGCTGCCAGCCGCCTTGCCGATGCAGGGTCGGCCGAGTGGTGGTTGCCGCCGCGAATGACGAAGAACAGCAGGATCGCCGCCTGAAGACGTGGATGCAAAAACGCAGAAAACCCCGCCGAAGCGGGGTTTTCCGGGCTGCATCCATGCGAAGCCAGGGGCCGCCGGAGCGGCCTGACCTGAGACGGTATCAGGAGGGCGTGAAGCAAGTACGCCCACCCCAGCCCTGAACATCCGACATGGTGCCGCCGACCTTCTTGCAGGCGGCGACGAGGTCGGCGCTGCAGTTGGCGGTTTGCTGCCTCCGGTGTGGATCGGGCAAGCTCGCCTTGCCCTGGACAAATCTGGGTCGCGGCAGCGCGCGGAAAGGTTCAGCGGGGCGCGAAGAAAATTGCACCGCGCCGCGCCTCAAGCGGACAGATTTCAGGTAACAATCTGATATCTAATGGATTATTCAGGAAGAATAGCGGGCGGCGAATTCGGAAATGCGCTGCACCACGGCCTTGGACGCGCTGATGCCCCGCGCTTGCGCCTTCTCGGCGGCTTCGGCCCGGGCACGGCCGGGCACATGCACGCCGAAGCGCCGCCGCAGGCGGTCGAGCTGGTCCTTCATCCGCTGCTCGAAATCGGGATCGAGCAGCTTGGGTTCGATCGCAAGCACAAACAGCCCGGTGCCGGGGCTGTCCGGTCCGCCACTGAACCATGGCGCGTCGAGCGACCAGTTGGCGCCCGATAGGCCCGCCGCCAGCACCTCGACCATCAGCGCGATGTTGGCGCCGCGCTGGCCGCCGAAGGCAAGCATCGCGCCCTTCATGGCGGCCGCCGGATCGGTGGTCGGATTGCCGCTGGCGTCCAGCGCCCAGCCTTCGGGGATTGTCTTGCCCTCCTCGGCCGCCTTGCGGATGTTGACGAAAGCGGTGGCGCTCGACGACTGGTCGATGACCAGCGGCGCGCCATCGGCGGCGGGTGCGGCAAACGACATCGGGTTGGTGCAATAGACCGGCTTGACCGAGCCCGAGCCGGCAAGCACCGCTGGACCGTTGGTGGCGGCGAACGACACCAGCCCTTGCGCTGCCAGCCGGCCGGTGAAATAGCCGAGCGCGCCGCATGTATAGGCGTTCTTCTGCGAGAAGATGGCGACGCCGAACAGCCTTGCCGCCTTGGCGAGGTCGTCGATGGTGCGGTCGAAGCCGGTGTGCGCCAGCCCGCCGCGTGCATCGGAGAGGTAGATCGCCAACGCCGGCCGGGTGATCACCGGGTCTGCGTTGCCGTCGATGCGGCCGGCTTCCAGAGCCTCGAGGTAATCGATGAAATGCGACAGCCCGACGGAGGAAAGCCCTTCCGACTCGGCGGCGATGATCGAAGCGGTCAGCGATTGTGCCGCTTCCTCATTGGCCCCGGCGCCGAGTGCCGCCATCCGGCACAATCCTTTTGCCTGGTCGAGACTGAGTTGCATCGCAATGAGTTCCTAAGCGAGTAGCGAGTAGCGAGTAGCGAGTAGCGAGTGGCGAGTGGCGAGTGGCGAGTGGCGGAAATAGCGGAAATAGCGGGCGCTTGCTATTCGCTATTCCCTATTCGCTAACTCACTAACCGATCTTGTTCGGGATCCTGGCCTCGATCCTGCCGAAGGCGAGGACCAGAATACCGGTGATCGTCATGTAGATCAGCGCCAGCAGCAGCAGGGGCTCATAGGTGAGGTAGGTATCCTGCCGCACCTTGGACGAAACGGCGAAGATGTCGATGACGCTGATCGTCGCCACCAGCGGCGTCGACTTCAATTGCAGCACGGTCTCGCCGGTCAGCGTCGGCAGCGCCCGGTAGATGGCTTGCGGCAGCCAGATGCGCCGGAATGCCTTCCAGCGGCTCATGCCGAAGGCGCGGGCGGCCTCGAGTTGCCCCTTGGGCACGCCGGCAAAGGCGCCGCGCATCACTTCACCTTCATAGCCGGCAAAAGACAAGGTCAACGCCAGCACGCCATAGGGCCAGGCTTGCCGCAGATACGGCCACATCCAGGATCCACGGATCCACGGATATTGCGGGAACAGCGAGCCCAGCCCGTAATAGAGCAGCCACAGCTGGATCAGCAGCGGCGTGCCCCGGATTACCGTGCAGAACGCCTTGGCGGGCGCGGCGAACCAGAAGGAGCCGGTGGCCTGCGCCAGCCCCAGTGGCACGGCAAGCAGGAAGCCCAGCACGCAGGTGACGGCCAGGATCCACAGCGAGCGCCAGATGCCGATCAATCCCATTTCATAATATTGCGGCAGCCAGTCCCAGCGCATGAAAAAGGCCGCCGACAGAACCAGCCCGAGTGCGATCAGGATCAGCATGATGCGGTGCGGCTGCAGCCACAGCGACGTTCGCGCGACGACGTTGATGATGGCCGCCTCGTTGGCCATCAGCGGGCCTCCCTGAGCGAAGGCATGCCGCGCCGCGACCAGGCCTCGACACGGCCGATGAGGAGGTTGGAAAACAGCGACAGCAGCAGATAGAGCACGGCCGCGGCGAAGAAGAAGGTGAAATAGGCTTTGGTGACGCCGGCGGCCTGCCGCGTTGCCAGCGCCAGCTCGTAGAAACCGACGACCGCCAGCAGCGCGGTGTCCTTGGTGGCGATCAGCCAGAGATTGGCGAGGCCCGGTATGGCGAAGGGCAGCATGGCCGGTAAGGTGATGCGCCGCAGAAGCAGGCCGGGAGACATTCCATAGGCGCGGGCGGCTTCGATTTGCCCTTGCGGAATGGCCAGGATCGCGCCGCGTATCACCTCGGTCGAATAGGCGCCCTGGACAAAGCCGAGCACGGCGATGCCGGCGGCAAGGCCGCTAATGTCGACGCGCTGATAACCCATTGCCGTCAGCGCCTGGTTGATCAGGTCGGTTCCGGCATAATAGAGCAGCAGGATCAGCACCAGTTCGGGCACGGCGCGCACGATGGTGGTGTAGACCGCCAGCAGATCGCGCACCACCGGGCCGCCATAAAGCTTGCCATAGGCGCCGCCGGTGCCGATCAAGAGACCGAGACATGTGGCGCCCAACGCGATCTCGATCGAATGGAGCAGCCCAACCAAAAGGGTCCCGCCCCAGCCCGGCGGATTGGGCGAGAGAAGTTCGATGATGCCGGCCGCCGAGGCCGAAAGAAATGCGTCGATCAGCGTCGCCCCCGGATTGCTGGCTCTAACCGCCGACGGCTGCGTCGGCGGCAAACATGCCTGGGAAAGATCGGGCAGGAGGGCATGGCGCTGACGCCATGCCCTCAGCTCATGCGAGGATCGTCAGTTCGACTGCGCGCCGCCGCCGCCGTAAATGTCAAAATCGAAGTACTTCTTCGAGATCTCGTCGTATTTGCCGTTGGCGCGGATTGCCTTGATGCCGGCGTTGATCTTGTCCTTCAACTCGGTGTCTTCCTTGCGCACGCCGGCGCCGACGCCCGGACCGAGCACTTCGTCATCCGGTGCCACCATGCCCTTCAGATCGCAGCAGGCCTTGCCTTGGTCCGATTTGAGAAATTCACCAAGCGCGATGGAATCGGCCTGCACCGCGTCGAGGCGGCCGGCCGCCAGATCGTTGTTGGCTTCGTCCTGGGTCTGGTATTCCTTGATTTCCGCCGCTCCGGTGAAGTGCTTCTTGGCGTAGACGGCGTGCACGGTCGAGACCTGAACGCCGATGACCTTGCCCTTGAGGTCGTCCGGAGTGGCGCCGAATTTCTGGTCCTTTGGCCCGATGATCGCCGTCGGGGTGTTGTAATACTTGTCCGAGAAGTCGATCGTCTTCTTGCGCTCGTTGGTGATCGACATCGAGCTGACGATGAGGTCGATCTTCTTCGTCGTCAGCGCCGGAATGATGCCGTCCCAGGCAACCGGAGTGATGACGCAGTCGAGTTTCTCTTCCGCGCAGACGGCGTCGATGAACTCGATTTCCCAGCCGACCCACTTGCCCGATGCATCCGGCGAGGTGAAGGGTGGATAGGGCTCGGCGGCGACACCGATCTTGACCGGATCGGCCTTGGCCACGCCCATGGCGGCGACGCCGAGCAGCAGCGCTGCGGCGAATGTCTTCAGAACGGTCTTCATTTCACGACTCCCAGTTTGTTGTTGGTTCCCGGTTTTCTTCCGTCCCGGCCTGTCCTAGCCGATGTTGCGGATGAACTGCTTCAGCCTTTCGGATTTCGGCGCGCCGAAGATTTGCTCCGGCGGCCCTTCTTCCTCGACCAGCCCGTTGTAGAGGTAGACGACATGCGTCGCGACCTCCCGGGCAAACTTCATTTCATGGGTGACCAGCACCATGGTGCGGCCTTCGCGCGCCAGGTCGCCGATCACCTTCAGCACCTCGCCGACCAGCTCAGGGTCGAGCGCCGAGGTCGGCTCGTCGAAAAGCATGACGCGCGGATTGATGGCCAGCGCCCGGGCGATTGCGGCGCGCTGCTGCTGGCCGCCCGACAGATAGGCCGGATAGACGTCGCGCTTTTCGGCAAGGCCGACGCGGGCGAGCAGCTTTTCGGCCTCTGCGATCGCCACATCGCGCTTGACACCAAGCACATGCACTGGAACCTCGATGACGTTTTCGATCAGCGTCATGTGGCTCCACAGGTTGAAGTTCTGGAACACCATGCCGAGCTTGGAGCGGATACGCTCGATCTGCTTGCGGTCGGCCGGAACCGTGTGGCCGTGGCTGTCGGCTTTGAGCTTGATCTCTTCGCCATTGACGCGGATGATACCGCTGGTCGGATTTTCCAGGCAGTTGATGCAGCGCAGCAGCGTCGACTTGCCCGAGCCTGAGCCCCCGATAATGGCGATCACCTCGCCGTCACGCGCCGACAGCGACACGCCCTTCAGCACATGCAGCTCACCGAACCTCTTGTGCAGGTTCTCGACATGAATGGCTTCGGCGGCGCCGCCCTGCGCCGTCTGTTTCAATGCGGATGCGGCGCCTTGCGCTATCATCCCGGATGCGGCACTTGTAGCCGTCATCCCTTCGACGCTCCGCGGAGCGGTCGACCTCGTCGCTGCTGGTATCTTTTACCCATTACCCATCACTGGACAGAGTTCCCATTCTCAGGATGGACCGTTCCGCTTGCCTCCGTCAACCATGGTTTTTGGACTATTGATCACAGCCTGCCGTAGTGGTTAGTGGCGGCAACGGACGTTTCGGGAGAATTTAGTGGGCAAATCATACGGGTCGCAGTCCATGGCCGGACCCCTGAAACGCGTGCTGATGCGGTCCGCCGCCAGCGCCATGCGTCATGCAAGGGCACAGGAATGGCACTATGGTCCGGGTTTCGATCCGCAAAAGGCCGCAACCCAGCATGAGCAGTTGACCGGCATGGTCGCGGCCTCCGGCGCCGAGATCGAATGGCTGACGGATGCCGATGACGGGCTGGCCGATTCCGTCTTCACCCACGATCCGTCGCTGATGACCGATCATGGCGCGATTATTCTCTCGATGGGCAAGGCGTTGCGCCGGGTCGAGCCCGGCCTGCATGAGGCAGCCTACGATCGCATGGGCATCCCCATTCTCGGCCGCATCGACGATCCGGGCCAGGTGGAAGGCGGCGACTGTGTCTGGGTCGATGCGACCACGCTGGCCGTCGGCCGAGGCGTGCGCACCAACCAGGACGGTATCCAGCAGCTTTCGAACCTGCTTTCGCCCAAGGGCATTTCGGTTTTTGGCTTCGACCTGCCGCTCTGGCATGGGGAGGAAGCCTGCCTGCATCTGATGTCGGTGATCAGTCCGCTCGCCGACGATCTGGCGCTGGTCTACGCGCCGCTGCTGCCAGCCGCCTTCTACCAGCTGCTGCGGGCGCGCGGCATCACGCTGGTCGAGGGTGATGCCGACGAGTTCTTCATCTCCAACGGGCTCAGCCTCAACGTGCTGCCGACCGCGCCGCGCCAGGTCATTGCCGTTGCCGGTTTCCCCAGGACTGCGGCTGCCATGCAGGCCGCCGGCTGCGTGGTTTCCACCTTCGAGGCGGACGCACTCTGCATCGCCTGCGAGGGCGGCCCGACCTGCCTGACGCGCCCGGTGCTGCGCCAATGACCACCATTGGGACCATCACTGGGACGACTGTCGGCGAGGCGCTTATCTCGCTGCTCGAAGCTCATGGCGTCGACACGGTCTTCGGCATTCCCGGGGTGCACACGGTCGAACTCTACCGGGGGCTGGCGCGCTCGACGATCCGCCATGTCACGCCGCGCCACGAACAGGGCGCCGGCTTCATGGCCGACGGCTATGCACGCGCCAGCGGCCGGCCGGGCGTCGCCTTCGTCATCACCGGACCGGGGCTCACCAACACCATCACCGCCATGGGACAGGCACGTGCCGATTCCGTGCCGATGCTGGTCATCTCCGGCGTCAACGCCATGCCGACGCTGGGCAAGGGGCTGGGTTTTCTGCACGAACTGCCCGACCAGCGCGGCATGATGGAGAAAGTGGCGCTGTTTTCGCACCGCGTTACCGAGGCCAGGGAATTGCCCGGTGCCCTGGCGCAGGCCTTCGCCCTGTTTTCATCGGCCCGGCCCGGCCCGGTGCATATCGAGATCCCGACCGACGTCATGGTCAAGCCGGCCGATGGCATCGCTGCCGTTCTGAGCAATGTAACGCCGCCCGCGCCGGAAGCTGCCTCAATTGCCAGCGCCGCCAAGCTCATCGCTGCCGCGCGCCGCCCGCTGATCCTGGTCGGCGGCGGTGCCAAGCGTGCCGAAGCGCCATTGCGCCGCCTGGCCGAACGGCTGGGAGCGCCGGTCGTCCAGACCGCCAATGCGCGCGGCCTACTGCATGGTCATGCGCTTTGCGTGCCGGCCAGTCCCAGCCTGAAGTCGGTGCGGGCGCTGATGGCCGACGCCGATCTGGTGATTGCCGCGGGCACCGAATTCGGCCCCACCGACTATGACGGCTATAGCGATGGCGGCTTTGTGCTGCCCGCCAATCTGATCCGCATCGATATCGGCGCGGACCAGCTTGCCCGCCGCCCGGCAACGGTTTCGATCCAGGCCGATTGCGCCGAGGCGCTCGAGGCCCTGCTCCCGCAGATCAGCCATGTCCCTGTAGGCGAGGGCGGCCCGTCGCGTGCGGCTGCTGCGCGCGAAGCGGCCTTTGCCGAGCTCAATCCGACGCTGCAGGGGCAGGTCCGCGCCGTCGAGGCGATCCGCGACACTTTGCCGGGCGCGTTCATCGTCGGCGATTCGACGCAGCCGATCTATGCCGCCAACCTCTATTACGACCATGATCGGCCAGGCGGCTGGTTCAATGCCGCGACCGGCTTCGGCGCGCTCGGCTATGGCCCGCCGGCGGCGATCGGCGCCGCCCTTGCCGTGCCCGAGGCGCCGGTCGTCTGCCTCACGGGTGACGGCGGCTTCCAGTTCACGCTGCCGGAACTGGGCGCCGCGCTAGATGCCCGGGCGCCCGTCATCTTCGTGGTGTGGAACAATCGCGGCTACCGCGAGATCGAAACCTCGATGCTCGATGTCGGGGTCGAGCCGGTCGGCGTGTCGCCGGCGCCGCCGGATTTCTGCAAGCTGGCTGAGGCCTATGGAATCGGCGCCGAACGGCTGTCCGATATCGCCGCTCTGACGGACGCGCTGAAACGCGCCCGCGCAACCGGACTGCCACGCGTCATCGAAATCACGGTTGACTGAATATCGGTGGCCCGACTTCCCGCCTCGGCCATTGCCCACGGCTAGCCGGTGGCGGACGCATGCAAAGACGCGACAACTGCCATGTCGAGATTTCAATTGAGTGATGGCGAGAAAGGCGCGACGCTTCGCGTCGGCGGCGCAAGAAACGACCTAACGATAAAAAATGACAGGAGCGGTCCAAGATGACGGAAACCCTTGAAGGCAGGCATATCGTCGTGACCGGCGGAACCGGTGCGCTCGGCGGTGCGGTTGTCGGCAAACTTTTGAGTGACGGCGCGATCTGCCATGTGCCCAATGCCCATGCCGCCGCACCAGCCCATTTCCCTTTCACCGCGCATGATCGTGTCGAACTGGTGCACAATGTCGATCTCTCGGACTCCGCCAAGGTCGAGGCGTTCTACAGCCAGGTTCCCGGCCTGTGGGGGTCGATCCACCTGGCCGGCGGCTTCACAGAAGCGCCGGTGGAAAAGATCGAGTCGGCGTCCTTTGCCGAGATGATGGACACCAATGCGCGCACCGCCTTCCTGTGCTGCCGCGCGGCGGTGCGCTCGATGCTGGCATCAGGCACGGCAGGCCGCATCGTCAATATCGCCGCACGGGCGGCATTGGAGCCGCGCAAGGGTGCGGGCTCGGTCGCCTACGCGGCAAGCAAGGCGGCGGTGGCAGCGATGACGGTGGCGATGGCCGAGGAGCTGAAGCACAAGGGCATCCTGGTCAACGCCGTGGCGCCGTCGACGCTCGACACGCCGGCAAACCGCGCCGATATGCCGGATGCCGATGTCACCAGATGGGTCAGCCTCGAAGCCGCCGCCGAGGCCATCGCCTATCTCGCCTCGCCGGCCAATCAGGCGATGAGCGGCACGCTGGTGCCGCTTTACGGCAGGGCGTAACCTTCCGACCTTCCAACCTTCACGTCGATCAAAGAAAAACCCCGCCGGATTGCTCCGGCGGGGTTTTGTTTTCGAGCTTATGCGAAGGGCTTCGCGGTGCGAAGGACTTTAGCTGCCCTGCTTCTTCAGCGCGGCACCCAGGATGTCGCCCAGCGAAGCGCCGGAGTCGGTCGAGCCGTACTGAGCGACCGCTTCCTTCTCTTCGGCGATTTCCAGCGCCTTGATCGAGACCTGCAGCTTGCGGGTCTTCTTGTCGAAGGCGATGACGCGGGCGTCGACCTTCTGGCCGACGGTGAAGCGCTCGGGGCGCTGCTCGTCGCGGTCGCGGCTCAGATCGGAGCGCTTGATGAAGGTCTCGATGCCGCTGTCGACCAGCCGCACTTCCAGACCGCCATCCTTGACGCCGATGACTTCACAGGTGACCACCGCGTTCTTGCGCAGTTCGCCTGAAGTCGCCGCCTCGCCGACCGTATCCTTGGCCAGCTGCTTGATGCCGAGCGAGATGCGCTCCTTGTCGATGTCGACATCGAGCACCTGCGCCTTGACCATATCGCCGCGATTGTACTCTTCGATGACCTGCTCGCCCGGACGCGTCCAGTCGAGGTCGGAAAGGTGCACCATGCCGTCCACGTCGCCTTCGAGGCCGATGAACAGGCCGAACTCGGTCTTGTTCTTGACCTCGCCCTCGACCTGGCTGCCGACCGGATGGCTGCTTGCGAAAGCCTGCCACGGGTTCTCGAGCGTCTGCTTGAGGCCGAGCGAGATGCGGCGCTTGGCCGGATCGACCTCGAGCACCACAACGTCGACTTCCTGGGTTGTCGACAGGATCTTGCCGGGATGCACGTTCTTCTTCGTCCACGACATTTCCGAAACGTGGATGAGACCCTCGATGCCCGGCTCCAGCTCGACGAACGCGCCGTAGTCGGTGATGTTGGTGACGGTACCCTTGATCTTCTTGCCGATCGGGAACTTGGTGCCGATCTCGGACCACGGATCGCTCTCGAGCTGCTTCATGCCGAGCGAGATGCGGTGGGTTTCCTGGTTGATGCGGATGATCTGCACCTTGACCGTCTGACCGATGTTGAGGATTTCGGTCGGATGGTTGACGCGGCGCCATGCCATGTCGGTGACATGCAGCAGGCCGTCGATGCCGCCGAGGTCGACGAACGCACCGTAATCGGTGATGTTCTTGACGACGCCTTCGACAACCTGGCCTTCTTCGAGGTTCTGCACGATTTCCGAACGCTGTTCGGCGCGGCTCTCCTCGAGCACGGTGCGGCGCGACACCACGATGTTGCCGCGGCGGCGATCCATCTTGAGGATCTCGAAGGGCTGCGGGTTGTGCATCAGCGGGGAGACGTCGCGGATCGGGCGGATATCGACCTGGCTGCGCGGCAGGAAGGCCACGGCGCCGTCGAGGTCGACGGTGAAGCCGCCCTTGACCTGGTTGAAGATAACGCCTTCGACGCGCTCACCCTTGGTGAACTTCTCTTCGAGACGGACCCAGCTCTCTTCGCGGCGGGCCTTCTCACGCGAAAGCATCGCTTCGCCAAGCGCGTTCTCGATGCGCTCGACATAGACTTCGACGGTGTCACCGACCTTGAGGGTGGTGTCCTTGCCCTTGACGCCGAATTCCTTCAGCGGCACGCGGCCTTCGACCTTGAGGCCAACGTCGATGATCGCCATGTCTTTTTCAATGGCGGTGATGATGCCCTTGACGACCTGGCCTTCGCCGGAATGGCCGGCGGTAAATGATTCTTCGAGCAGGCTCGCGAAATCATCGCGAGTGGGATTTGCAGCTGACATTGTTTCTCCTGGAGTGTCCCGCATCTCAAGCGGGACGGGCGCCGTGGGTTAGCGTTGCGTTAGCCTGCCGGCGTTCCGGACTACAAAAGCCCTGGGCCGCTCTTTAAGCGGCAATTCCGGCGCATGAAGAATGCTGGCAGGCTGGTTCGTGCCCGATATGGGTGTCTTCTTCGCCTCCGACAACGGAAACGCGAGGGAAAAACCCGGATCAGGCGTTGTCTCTCTTGACCAGCACGTCGTCTATGATCGCCTTGGCTGCGAGAAACGCGGCTTCTATAGCCATTTCGCTGGTATCAAGCAAGTGCGCGTCGGCGGCGGGCTTCAAAGGCGAGTCGGCGCGACCCATGTCGCGCTCGTCGCGGCGCACGATATCGGCAAGGATCTCGGCGAAATCGGCGGTGCCGCCGATGCTCTCGATCTCGGCCAGCCGGCGCCTCGCGCGCACCTCGGCGCTCGCCGTCACATAGAGTTTGATGTCGGCGTCAGGGCAGACGACGGTGCCGATGTCGCGCCCGTCGAGCACGGCGCCCGGTGGTGTCTGAGCGAAGTCGCGCTGCTTTTCGACCAGGATGCGCCGCACGGTCGGGAACACCGCCACCTTCGACGCCGCCTCGCCGACCGCATGCGCCGACAGCACCGCGCGGTCGAGCTTGGCCAGATCGACCTGGCGGGCAGCGGTCTCGGCGGCCGAGACATTGTCGAGCGGCAGCGCGTGCTGAAGCAGCGCATAGGCGACGGCACGATAGGTGAGGCCGGTGTCGAGCAGGTTCAGCCGGTAGTGGTCGGCGAGCCGCCGGGCGAGTGTACCTTTGCCGGCGCCCGCGGGTCCGTCGATGGCGATGGTGAAGGGGATGCTCATTGGCTGGCCGCCGCGATCGAAAGGCGCGATGAAAAAGACAAGCGCCGCGATCCGTCGCACCCCCCTCTGTCCTGTCGGACATCTCCCCCGCAAGGGGGGAGATCAGCCGTCACCGCTGACTTCGCCAATCGCCAATGTTGCAGGACTGAGCGGAGCGTCAAAGCTGCCAATCTCCCCCCTTGCGGGGGAGATGTCCGGCAGGACAGAGGGGGGTGCTGTCCCGCCGACGTCTCTGCCAGAGCGCAATCTTCAACGCTAGCGATTGCCATGAACGTCACCCAATCTCCGCGCCCAACGCCTTCATCAGGCCCATGAATTCCGGGAAACTTGTCGCGATCATCGCCTGGTCGTCGATGGTGACCGGCTTTTCCGTCGCCAGTCCCATCACCAGAAAGCTCATGGCGATGCGGTGGTCGAGATGGGTCTGCACGGTCGTGTCCTGGCCGTTGGGATGGCCGCCGAGACCCTTGCCGCCCGGTTTGCCGCGCACCGCAAGCGAAGCTTCGCCCTCGGTGCAGTCGACGCCGTTGAGCTTGAGCCCGTTGGCGACGGCCGACAGCCGGTCGGATTCTTTCACCCGCAGCTCTTCCAGCCCCTGCATCAGCGTTTCGCCCTCGGCGAAGCTGGCGGCGACCGCGAGCACCGGGTACTCATCGATCATCGACGGCGCCCGCTCGGGCGGCACGATGACGCCTTTCAGCTCGGAGTAACGCACGCGCAGATCGGCGACGTCCTCGCCGCCGGCATTGCGCGGGTTCAGGATGTCGATCTTGCCGCCCATTTCCTGCAGCGTCAAAAGCAGGCCGGTCCGGGTCGGGTTCATCAGCACGTTCTCGATTGTTATGTCCGATCCCGGCACGATCAGCGCGGCCACCAGCGGGAAGCCGGCCGAGGAGGGGTCGCCCGGCACCGCGATGGTCTGGCCGGTCAGCTTGCCTTGGCCCTCGATGAAGATGTGGCGCACGCCGCGCTCGTCGGTCTCGACCGAAAGGTTGGCGCCGAAGCCTTTCAGCATCTTTTCGGTGTGGTCGCGCGTCATGACAGGTTCGATGACCGTGGTGATGCCCGGCGTGTTCAGCCCGGCGAGCAGCACCGCCGACTTCACCTGCGCCGAGGCCATCGGCACACGATAAGTGATCGGTGCGGCATGCTTGGGCCCATGCAGCGTGATCGGCATGCGGTCGCCGGGCGTCGCCTTCAGCACCTGCACGCCCATCTGGCGCAAGGGTTCGAGCACCCGGCCCATCGGCCGGCCGGACAGCGAGGCGTCGCCGATGAAGGTCGTTTCCATGTCATAGGTGCCGACAAGGCCCATGGTGAGCCGCGAGCCGGTGCCGGCATTGCCGAAATCGAGCGGGCTTTCCGGCTGCAGCAGCGCGCCATTGCCGGTGCCGCGGATCACCCACTCGGCGCCGCGCTTCTCTATATGCGCGCCCATCGCCTTCATGGCCGCGCCGGTGCGCATCACGTCCTCGCCCTCGAGCAGGCCGGTGATGCGGGTCTCGCCGGAGGCGAGGCCGCCGAACATGAAGGAGCGATGCGAGATCGATTTGTCGCCCGGCACGCGGGCCGTGCCGGAAAGCGCTGATGATTTACGGGCGGTGGCCGGCTTTGGGGCGGCGGCGTGAGACATGGAATTTCCCTGGACGGAATGCCGGCGGGCCGGCGCTTTTCATTTGTTGCGGCGGTCTCGTATCACGGCGGGCCGAAATGGTCATCCCCCGTGGTCGTCGCTTGACGGGAGGCCTTTCAATGCATGGTTTTGTGACGCCGGCTTTTCGCTTTGACAGCGCTGCAAACTGTGGTTAAGGGGACCACTCTTTTATCGACGAGGCTTGCCGTGGCAAAAACCGAACTTGGCACAAAACGTATCGACCCGGAGACGGGCCGAAAATTCTACGACCTGAACAAGGACCCGATCGTCTCGCCCTACACCGGCAAGACCTATCCGCGTTCCTATTTCGAGGAAGGCAAGATTGCCGCTCTCGAGGAGGAAGAAGAGGAAGTGGCCGAGAAGGAAGTGGACGCCGAGGAAGAAGAGGGCGTTGAGGTCGTCTCGCTCGAAGAGGCGGACGAGGACGCCAAGGGCGACGACCTGCCCGATCTCGGCGACGACGAGGACGATGTCGATCTCGGCGACGACGAGGATGACACTTTCCTTGCCGACGAAGAGGAAGAAGACGACGACGTTGCCGACATGATCGGCGTTGGCGACGACGACGACGAGGTCTGATCGGCCTTGAAAGCGGGCGTTTGCAAGCTTTCGTGGCCTGTTGCGAAAAAGCGGCTCTCGAAGGCTTGATATTGACGAAAGGCGGGGTTAGAAGCCGCCTGCACTAACGGCGCGGCTCCAACCCGCGCCGGATCTCTTCGCCGGAAACGGCGCCGGTAGACTGCCGGAAGTGGGGCCATAGCTCAGTTGGGAGAGCGCTTGAATGGCATTCAAGAGGTCGTCGGTTCGATCCCGATTGGCTCCACCAAACAGTCCCTCTGCAAAACTGGCTATTCCCTTGCGGGATAATCGCGCCTCTTCAAAGGCTTGCTGGCGTCAAGTTTACAAAGCCTGACAGAGATTGCGCTTGTCTCGCACCGGTGGATTTCAGCCCCCAGGCCTTGGCCGGGTCGCCGACGCTTTGATGGGACACAAGACGGCATCGAAGGGCGCAGCAACTGGTGGCCGCCCTGGCGGCTTCAGCCGAGAAGGTCGGCCGCGACTTCGAGCGTGTTGCGCAACGATGTCTCGAGATGGTGTTCCATCGCTTGCGCGGCGCTCTCGGCGTCGTGACGCTTCAGCGCCTCGAGAATGGCTTCATGCTGCTCGATCGTCTGTTCGCCATAGCCGGGCTTCGGAATGACGAGATAGCGGCCACGGTCCATTTGCGCCTTGGAGATGTCGACGGCTCTCCAGATCATCGGCAGGCCGCAGATTTCGGCGATGGTCCGGTGAAAGACGTCGTCGAGCTCTGTATCGCGGTGGCATATCTGCCCCGCGATATGGCAAGCCGGTGCGCCGCCATATTGTCTTCCAGCAATTCGCCGGCTGCCGGTGAGAATTTGGCGGCCGCGCCCCTGGTGCTTTCCATCTCCAAGGCCCGGCGGATGATATAGGCTTCTTCCAGGTCGGCTCGGCTGATCGGGGCGACATAGGTGCCGGTCTGCGCCAGGATGTTGACCAGACCCTCGTCGCTGATGCGCTTGACCGCTTCGCGCACCGGGGTACGCGAAACACCGAGTGCTTCCGCGATGCTAACCTCGTTGATCACGTCCCCAGGCCTCATCTGTCCGATGACGATCAGGTTGCGAATCTGATGATAGATCTGATCGCGGAGCGGAAGAGCCCGATTGAGAGTCGAAGGGTCCAGGTCCATGGGAAATCCGTGGTTAGGTCACCGGAAATGGTCAGATTAGAATGTAAATCAGAAAGCACCTAATGCGAGGCGCGGCTTCGACCTGGAATTCGCACCCCGGGCAAAGCGTCACAGCCAGTGAGTTCGGATTCGGGCCGGCTGGAGAGAATTTCTAATCCCGTCGGCGGAATTGGAATAAACTAACTCTACAGAATTTATGGAATAAGCAATCTGCACGGGCGATCTGGTTTCCACACGGACAGGACCACGCCATGCCCACCCTTTTGCACTTGCTCTCGACCAAAGCAGGCATTGCCGGCCGCCTCCGTCAGCACACGGGAGGCAGGCCATGACCAGCGACATTCCTGAACGCATCAAGGTGCTCTGGTTTCTGCCGACGCATGGCGACAGCCGCTATCTCGGCACGACGGAAGGCGGCAGGGCCGTCGATCTGCCTTATCTGACGCAAGTCGCGAAGGCCGCCGACACGCTGGGTTACTACGGCGTGCTGTTGCCGACCGGCCGGGCCTGCGAGGATTCCTGGGTGATCGCGTCGGCGCTGGTGCCACTGACCGAGCGCTTGCGCTTCCTTGTCGCCGTGCGGCCCGGCCTGCAGTCGCCGACGTTGGCCGCGCGCATGACGGCGACGCTGGACCGCATCTCCAACGGGCGCCTGCTGATCAATGTGGTCACCGGCGGCGATCCGCTGGAGAACAAGGGCGACGGCATCTTTCTATCGCACGCCGAGCGCTACGAGGTGACGCAGGAGTTCCTGCGGATATACAAGCGGGTGCTGAGCGGCGAGATGGTCGAGCACGAGGGCAAGCATTTCCGCATCGAGGATGGAAGGCTGCTGTTTCCGCCGGTGCAGACGCCCTATCCGCCGCTCTATTTCGGCGGCTCATCCGACGCCGGATCCGTGGTGGCGGCGCAGGAGATCGACAAATATCTGACCTGGGGCGAGCCGCCCGCCGACGTCGAGCGCAAGCTGGATGGCGTGCGTGAACTTGCGCAGAAGGCCGGCCGCAAACTCTCCTTCGGCATTCGCCTGCATGTCATCGCCCGCGAAACGAGCGAGGAAGCCTGGGCCGCCGCCGACCGGCTTATCAGCAGGCTCGACGATGCGACGATCGCCTCGGCACAGAAGGTCTTTGCCCGAATGGATTCCGTCGGCCAGGCGCGGATGAGCGCGCTGCATGGCGGCAACCGTGCCAAGCTCGAGATCGCGCCCAATCTCTGGGCCGGTGTCGGCCTGGTGCGCGGCGGCGCCGGGACCGCACTTGTCGGCGATCCCGACACGGTCGCTGAGCGCATCGATGAATACCGGCGCCTCGGCATCGATACCTTCATCCTCTCCGGCTATCCGCATCTGGAAGAAGCCTATCGCTTCGGTGAACTGGTGCTGCCAAGACTGCCGACCGATCATCCGGTCAAAGTTGCCGCTTCGTCCGTCAATACCGGCCCGTTCGGCGAGACCATCGCCGGCGACCACCGGCCGAAGTCGCTCGCCAGCGCTTCATGAACGCGCTCCCTCCGATCCGCCGGTTGCGTGTCGCCATAATCGGCGGCGGTTTTTCCGGCGCGGCGGTGGCCTGGCACCTGGCACGAATGCATCCGCCGGAGCGTATTTCCATTTCAGTGATCGAGCCGCGGCCGGTGCTCGGCGGCGGCCTTGCCTACTCCACCGAGGAGCCGTCGCACCGGGTCAATGTCCCGGCTGTCAGAATGAGCATGGTACCCGACGACCCGCAGCACTTCGCGCGCTGGTTGACCGGCAGCGGAGAACTCGAGCGCGACACGGACGCCATCTGGAAGAATGGCGACGCCTATCCGCGCCGGCGCGTGTTCGGCCGCTATGTCGCCGAACATCTGGCGCCCTATCTCTGTTCAGGCGTTGTCCACCATGTTGAAGGGTCCGCCACAAATGTAACGCGCGATGCCAGTGGCGCGGGCTGGACCGTGCATACGTCCAGTGGGTTGGTCGCCGCCGACATCGTCGTCCTGGCAGCGACGCACCCGCAGCCCGCGATTCCAGCCGCGCTGATCCACCTGGCGGAAGCGCCGGGTTTCATCGCCGACCCCTACGCCGCGTCAGCGCTTGCCGGGATCGGGCCGGAGGCGTCGGTGATGATCGTCGGCTCCGGACTGACTTCGGCCGATATGGTCGCGGAGCTCGACCGCCGTGGCCATCGCGGCCGCATCCTGGCGCTGTCGCGCCGTGGGCTGCGCTCGCGCGGCCACCCGGACATCAGGGGCGAGCCTTTCGGCGACTTTGCCTCGGCCCCGGCCATAACGGCGCTTGGCCTGCTCAAGAACATTCGCGCGACGTTGGCGGCGGCGCGTGCGGCCAATGTCAACTGGCAGTCGGTCTTCGACCAACTGCGTCTGCAGGGTCCTGCGCTGTGGTCGGCACTTGCTCCGTCGGAGCGGGCAAGGCTGGTCCGCCAGCTGCGCGTGTTCTGGGACGTGCATCGCTTCCGGATCGCTCCGCAGGTCGCTTCCGTGCTCGACCGCCGTCATGAGGGCGGCACATTCGACACCATCGCCGCCAGGCTTGTCGCGTCGAACGTTGAGGACGGCAGCCTGGCGGTCAGCTTTCAGCGGCGCGGGCAGACGCGGATCGAGACGGCGCGCTTCGATGCCGTCATCAACACCACGGGTCCGGCCCATGGGCAGGCACTGCGGCTGAACCGGGCGCTAAGCTCGCTGGCGCAAGCCGGGCTGATCAGGATGGACCAATACGGGTTGGGCATCGAGACCAGTCTCGACAGCCGCGCCGTCAGCCGGGATGGCGGGACAACCACGACACTGTTCGTCGCGGGTCCGCTGGCGCGAGCGACTTTCGGCGAACTCATGGGCCTGCCCGAGGTCGCCCGCCATGCCCAGGCGGTCGCGGCCGAAATTGCCAAGCTGCTCGAAACGCCAGCCACCATCAGCGCCAATGTTGTGCCTGGTCCGCTCGCGAGCTGACATCGGCAAGCCGGATTGGTCGGGCAAAATTGGTATTTCCGTCCCAAGAGGGCCTCAAAAACGGAAAATCCTCCTTTGTATATATATTCTATAAACATAATAAATATTGGAAGCCGGCGTGACCGGAGCGATCAACGACACGGCCTGGATGGGAGACAGTTCATGGCACACGCAGAAACCGACGCGATCAAGTTCGCCTACTGGGTGCCGAATGTTTCGGGCGGCCTGGTGATCTCCAACATCGAGCAGCGCACCAACCATTCGGCCGAGTACAACCGCAAGCTGGCGCGGATCGCCGAGAAATCCGGCTTCGACTATGCGCTCAGCCAGATACGTTTCACCGCCGGCTACGGCGCCGACGAACAGCATGAATCGGTGGCGTTCAGCCATGACCTGCTGGCCGCGACCACGACGCTCAAGGTCATCGCCGCGATCCTGCCCGGCCCCTGGAATCCGGCGCTGGCAGCAAAGCAGATCGCCACCATCAGCTATCTGACCAATGGCCGTGTCGCGATCAACCTTGTCTCCGGCTGGTTCCGCGGCGAATTCCACGCCATCGGCGAGCATTGGCTCGACCATGACGAGCGCTACCGCCGCTCGGAGGAATTTATTCGTGCGCTGCGCGGAATATGGACAGAAGACAGCTTCACCTTCCGAGGCGACTTCTATCGTTTCAACGAATATTCGCTGAAGCCGAAGCCGCCACATCCGCTGCCCGAGATATTCCAGGGCGGCTCGTCGCGCGCCGCACGCGACATGGCCGCGCGCGTCTCGGACTGGTACTTCACCAACGGCAACACGCCGGCCGAGATATCCAAGCAGGTCGACGATCTCAGGGCCAAGGCGAAGGCCAACAGCCATTCCGTCAAGGTCGGCGTCAACGCCTTCGCGGTCGTCCGCGAGACCGAGGATGAGGCCAGGGCGGTGCTCGCCGAAATCATCGCCAAGGCCAATCCCGAGGCGGTCAACGCCTTTGGCCACGAGGTCAAGAATGCCGGCAAGGCCTCGCCGGAAGGCGAGGGCAATTGGGCGAAATCCTCTTTCGACGATCTGGTCCAGTACAATGACGGCTTCCGCTCGAACCTGATCGGCACGCCAAGGCAAGTCGCCGAGCGCATCGTCGACCTGAAGCGCGCCGGTGCCGATCTCATCCTGCTCGGCTTCCTGCATTTCCAGGAAGAGGTCGAGTATTTCGGCAAGCATGTCATCCCGTTGGTCCGCGAGCTGGAAAATGCCGAGGCAGCGGCGTCGCTGGCGGCGGAGTAGTTACCCCACAGGCTGGCCGGACAAGCACCGGCCAGCACTCGCGTGAAGCTTGCCGGCGCGCTCGATCCATCGGGCGGCCTGGGAACTTGCGCGCCTGCTGAAGCAATCGAGGACATTGGAATGCCTCTGCCCAGTTATGCCTTAGGAGTGATGGAGGCTTCCGCCTATGCACCGGAGGTCTTTGCGCGCGGCCTGCCGTCAAGCTCGCGGCCGCAGCAGCAGCCCGAAGACAATAGCGAGCCGGTCGGCTCCGTTGCCGGCGTACCCGCTGCGCTGCTTTCGCTGGAAGGCATCGGCCTGTCGTTCGGCGGCGTCGTGGCACTTGCGGACATCGACCTGTCGGTCCGTCCCGGCGAGATCCGCGCCATCATCGGCCCGAACGGCGCCGGCAAGAGTTCGCTGATCAACGTCATCAGCGGGGTCTACCGGCCGGATCGCGGCCATGTCCAGCTCGACGGTACTTTTTATGCCCAGGTCCCGACGCAGCGGTTGGCGCATCTCGGGGTCGCCAGGACCTTCCAGAACCTTGCGCTGTTCAAAGGCCTCAGCGTGCTCGACAATGTAGCTTCAGGCCTCGCCTACAAGGCCCGCTCCAACTTTGCCGGTCAGGTGCTGGGCATCGGCCGCTCGCGCGACGAGCAGCGCCACTCGCGCAGCCGTGCCGAACAGATCCTCGAATTCCTTGATCTCACGTCTGTTCGCGATCGCCTTGCCGGCACGCTGCCTTACGGGCTGCGGAAGCGGGTCGAACTCGCCCGTGCACTGGTCGCCGAGCCGCGCCTGCTTTTGCTCGATGAGCCGATGGCCGGCATGACCGCAAACGAAAAGAGCGAGATGGCGGCCTTCGTCCGCGCCGCGCGCGACCGCTTCGCCACATCAGTGGTGTTGATCGAGCACGATGTCGGCGTCGTCATGGGCCTGTCCGACCGCATCGCCGTTCTCGACTACGGCCGCAAGATCGCCGACGCCACGCCCGATGAAGTCAGGAACGACCAGCGGGTCATCGATGCCTATCTCGGCGTCGCCTCGGACAATGTGGACAGGGCAGGCATATGATCGCCGATTTCGACTACCAGTTCTTCATCGAAGTGCTCGTCGGCGGCCTGCTTTCCGGCGTCATGTACTCGCTGGTCGCGATCGGCTTCGTGCTGATCTACAAGACCTCGGGCGTGCTCAATTTCGCGCAAGGCGCGATGCTGTTGTTCGCGGCACTCACCTTCGTCAGCCTTGTCGAGCGCGGTATTCCGTTCGCGCTGGCGCTGGTGATCACCTTCACCATCATGGTGGCGATGGGTGTCGCAATCGAGCGTACGGTGCTGCGGCCGCTCACCAACAAGCCGCCGATCACGCTGTTCATGGCGACGCTCGGCCTGTCCTACATCATCGAGGGCGCCGCCCAACTGATCTGGGGCACGCAGGTCCACGGCCTCGACCTTGGCATCGAGGATGTGCCGCTGGAAATCGGCGGCGTGCTGATCAGCCAGTTCGACATCTTCGCCGCCGTGGTTGCCGCCGGCATGGTTCTCCTGCTGTCGCTGTTCTTCCGCTACACCCGCATCGGCCTCTCCTTCCGTGCCGTCGCCGACGACCAGTTTGCCGCGCTTGCGGTTGGCCTGCGTCTGCCGCTGATATGGGCGACCGTCTGGGCCGCCGCCGGCCTCGTCGCACTGGTGGCGGGACTGCTCTGGGGCGCACGCCTCGGTGTGCAGTTCTCGCTGTCCCTAGTGGTGCTGAAGGCGCTGCCGGTGCTGGTGCTCGGCGGCTTCGACTCCATCCTCGGCGCCATCGTCGGCGGGCTGCTGATCGGCGCCAGCGAGAAGCTCGCCGAGGTCTATATCGGCGACTATTTCGGCGGCGGCATCGAAAGCTGGTTCGCCTATGTCGTAGCGCTCGTGTTACTGCTGATCCGCCCTTCCGGCCTGTTCGGCCAGAAACTCGTCGAGAGGATCTGAGCGATGACCGCGATAACAAGCGATTTCGCCTCCGCGCCGGTGCTGCCGAAATGGGTCATGCCCGCGCTGCTGCTCGCCTTCGCCTACGGTGTCGTGCCGCTGATCGGCTCGAGCTATCTGTTCGAGGCCATCCTGCTGCCATTCCTGGCGCTCAGCCTCGCCGGCGTGGGCTTGAACATCCTGACCGGCTATGCCGGCCAGGTTTCGCTCGGCAGTGCCGCCTTCATGGCGGCGGGCGCCTTCGCCGCCTACAATTTCAACCTGAGGATCGAAGGCCTGCCGCTGATCGGCAGCATCTTTCTGGCCGGCATTGTCGCGGCCGCGATCGGTATCGTATTCGGCCTGCCCAGCCTGCGGCTGAAGGGCTTTTATCTCGCGGTCTCGACCTTGGCCGCGCAGTTCTTCGTGCAATGGGCGCTGACCAAATTCAGCTGGTTCTCCAACAACTCGGCTTCCGGCGTCATCGACGCGCCGAGACTTTCGATCGGCGGGCTCGCTCTGGATGACGCCGTCGGCCGCTATCTCTTCGCGCTGACCATCGTCACAGTGCTGACCTTCCTTGCCTATCGGCTGGTCACGTCCCAGACCGGGCGCAACTTCATCGCCATCCGCGACAATGAAACCGCGGCCCGCATCATCGGCATCCCGGTGCTGAAGACCAAGCTTCTGGCCTTCGCCATCTCATCCTTCATCATCGGCGTTGCCGGGGTCATCTGGGCCTTCGCCTATCTGCGGACCGTCGAGCCGGACGGCTTCGATCTCGATCGGTCGTTCCAGATCCTGTTCATCATCATCATCGGCGGCCTGGCTTCGATTCGCGGCGCTTTCTTCGGCGCCGCCCTCATCGTCGTCTTCCCGCTCGCCCTGTCGCGCCTCGGCGGCTTCCTGCTCGGCGATCTCTTCGACTCGGGCGTGCTCGACATGAGCCAGCGCATCGTGCTGGGCGCGCTCATCATCCTGTTTCTGATCCTGGAACCCGACGGGCTGGTGGCCCTTTGGGACAGGCTCCGAAGACGGCTCCTGTTCGCCTGGCAGACGACTTGAGCCCGTGCATTTGAAAATGAACCACATCTGAAAATGAACAGGGGCCGAACCCAAGACGGCCCATACCGGGAGTACCTCGACCATGACTTTCCTCAGCACAATCAAGACGGCGGCGCTGTCCGCGGCGATGATCGTGTCGGTGGCCTTGCCCGCCGCGCACGCGGACGAGCAATATTTCCCGCTGCAGAGCTATCGAGTCGGGCCCTATGCGGCCGGCGGCACCGGCTTCTTCGGCGGCTTCATCGACTACCTCAACCTCATCAACATCCGTGACGGCGGCGTCAACGGCGTCAAGCTGACCTGGGACGAATGCGAGACCCAGTACGAGGTCGAGCGCGGCGTCGAATGCTACGAGCGGCAGAAGAGTCATGCCGCCGCAGCCGCCTGGAACCCGCTCTCGGTGGGCATCGCCTACGCCATGATCGACCGCATCACCGCCGACAAGGTGCCGCTGATCACCGTCAACCACGGCCGCACCGATTCCACCGACGGGCGCGTCTTCCCCTATGTCTTCCCGCTGCTGCTCAATCCCTACAGCGAGACCTCGGGCATCGTGAACTACATCGCCTCCAAGGAAGGCGGCATCGACAAGCTGAAGGGCAAGAAGATCGTCGTGCTCTATCACGGCTCGCCCTACGGCAAGGAAACCATCCCGATCTATGACTTGCTGGCGCAGAAATACGGCTTCACCGTGCAGCAGATCGAAGTGCCGCATCCCGGCAACGAGCAGCAGTCGCAGTGGCTGACGATCCGTCGCGCCAAGCCGGACTTCGTCGTCCTGCGCGGCTGGGGGGTGATGAACCCGGTGGCGCTGAAGACGGCGGTCAAGGTCGGCTATCCTGTCGACCACATCGTCGGCAATGTCTGGTCGAACTCGGAAGAGGACGTGATCCCGGCCGGTGATGCCGCCAAGGGCTACACCGCCATCACCACCCAGGCTTCCGGCAACTCCTACCCGGTGGTGCAGGAGATCGTGAAGACGGTCTACGAAGCCGGCAAGGGCAATCTGGAAGACAAGTCGCGCATCGGCTCGGTCTACCACAACCTCGGCATCGTCAACGGCATCCTCAATGTCGAGGCGATCCGCGTCGCGCAGGAGAAGTTCGGCCACCGCACGCTGACCGGCGACGAGGTCCGCTGGGGCTTCGAGCACCTCAAGCTTGATCCGGCCAAGGTCGAGGCGCTCGGCGCCAAGGACTTGTTCCACTCGATCAATGTCAGCTGGGACAATCACGAGGGCGAAGGCTACGTGACCTTCCAGCAGTGGGATGGCAAGAAATGGAACGTCGTCTCCGACTGGATCGCGCCGGACTGGGCGCTGCTGCGGCCGATCATCGAGAAGTCCGCCGAAGCCTATGCGGCCGAGAAGGGCATCAAGCTGCGCACGGCCGACGACGCCGATGCGGTGACAACCAACTGATCAGCCAAGGGCGGGCGCTTCGGACAACTTTCCGTAGCGCCCGGCCTGTTTCGGTTCATCGAACCACGGAAATGAGAGCCTATGTCGGACGATGACGTCATTCTTGCCGTGGACGCGGTTCATGCTACCTACAACCACGCCATCACGGCGTTGCACGGCGTCAGCTTAGAGCTGAGGCGGGGCCAGATCCTGGCATTGCTTGGCGCCAATGGCGCCGGCAAGACCACGACGCTGAAGGCTGTTTCCAACCTGCTGCCGGCCGAACGTGGGCAGGTCAACGCCGGCACCGTCTGCTATGAAGGCTCGGATGTCTCGCGCCGCAAGCCGGGCGATCTCGTGCGTGCCGGGCTGGTCCAGGTGCTGGAAGGCCGCCACTGCTTCAAAAGCCTCACCGTCGAGGAAAACCTGGTCGCCGGCGGCATTGGCCGCAGCGGCAGCCGCGCCGAGATCAACGGGGATCTCGAACGGATCTACGGCTATTTTCCGCGTCTCAGGGAGAAGCGCCGGACATTGTCCGGCCTGACCTCGGGCGGCGAACAGCAGATGACGGCGATTGGGCGGGCTCTGATGTCGCGGCCGCGCCTGCTGGTCCTCGACGAACCATCGATGGGGCTCGCCCCGCTCATCGTCCAGGACATTTTCCAGAGCTTGAGAAAACTCAACCGTGAGACCGGCCTGTCGATCCTGGTCGCCGAGCAGAACTCGGCGGTTGCCCTCAGATACGCCGACCACGCCACGGTGCTGGAAAACGGCGTCTCCGTTCTCTCCGGCGCGGCCGCCGAGCTTCGCCAGCGCGAGGACATCAGGGCCTTCTATCTCGGTCAATCGACCCCCGGGCAACAGGCATCGCCCGCCGCCAAACCATCCCATCTCCATGCCGTCGCCTGAACCGAAATCTCAAGGAGCAGTGAAATGACCGTTTCGACCGTCAAGACCGACCAAGCTTCCGCCGCCGTGCCGCCAGTCGCAAGGCCGACCGTGCCGGCGCATATCATCAAGGACGACGCCGAGGCGATTGCGATCGCCCACGCGCTCGCCGCCGAATTCGCCAAGGACTCCTCCAAACGAGACCGCGAGCGGATCTGGCCGGTTGCCGAACTCGATGCGTTTTCGCAAAGCGGCCTGTGGTCGATCAATGTGCCCAGGGCATTCGGCGGGCCGGAGGTGTCTTATGCGACGCTGGCGAAGGTGATCGAGATCATCTCGGCGGCGGATTCCTCGATCGGCCAGGTGGCGCAGAACCATCTCGGCGTCGTCGCCGCCATCCGCACCGTATCCGACAAGGATCAGCAGAAGCTGCTGTTCGCCGAAGCGCTGAAGGGCACCCGGTTCGGCAACGCGTTTTCAGAGTTCGGCTCCAAGCGTGCCGCCGATTTCGAGACCCGCTTCACCGACGCCGGCGATCATGTGGTCGTCAATGGCCGGAAATTCTATTCGTCCGGCGCGCTGCTGGCGCATCTGGTGCCGATCGTCGCGCTCGATGACGAGGGCCGCGCCTGGTATGCGATCGCCGACCGTGGCGCACCTGGCCTGACGGTCATCGACGACTGGTCAAGCTTCGGCCAGCGTACGACGCTGTCGGGCACCGTCATCATCGACAACGTCAAGGTGCCGAAGACCCATCTGGTGCCTGGCTACAAGGGCTACGACAAGCCGACCGCCGACGGCGCCATCTTCCAGATCATCCAGGTGGCGGTCGACACCGGCATCGCCCAGGCGGCGATCGACGAGACGGTCAGTTTCGTCAGGACCAAAAGCCGCGCCTGGATCGACAGCGGCGTCGACAACGCCTGGGACGATCCCTACACCATCCAGGCCATCGGCGATCTGACGCTGCGCCTGCACGCGGCGCAGGCGCTGCTCGAAAAGGCCGGACTGGCAATCGACCGGGCGGTGATTGAGCCAACCGCCGAGACGGTGGCGCATGCCCAGATCGTCACCGCCGAGGCAAAAATCCTGTCGACCGAAATCGCCATCGCCGCGACGAACAAGCTGTTCGAATTGGCGGGAACCCGCTCGACCCTGGCCGAACACAATCTCGACCGGCATTGGCGCAACGCCCGCACGCACACGCTGCACGACCCGGTACGCTGGAAATATGCGATCCTGGGCAAATATTTCCTGAACGGCGAGAATCCGCCGCTGCACGCCTGGAGCTGATTTCCCATCGGCGGCGAGCGGCTCGCCGCGTCAAAACTTCGACCATCCAAGAGAGGCCCACTGCCATGTCAAACCCAACAGTCGTCGGCTTTTCCGGCAACATCACCCGGCCGTCAAAGACGCGCGCCTTCGTCGATTTGGTCGCCAGGGACATCGCCGCCAGTCACGGCCTGTCGGCGAGTACCTATGATATCGAGGATCTCGGTCCGTCGCTCGGCACGGCAAGATGGGCCCGCGATCTCGACGGCCAGGCGCGCACGATCCTGGAACAAATCCTCGCCGCCGACGTGCTCGTCGTCGGGTCGCCGACCTACAAGGGCAGCTATACCGGCCTGTTCAAGCATTTCTTCGACCTGATCGACCCGGCAGCGTTGCGGGGCAAGCCCATCGTGTTGACGGCGACCGGCGGTGGCGAGCGCCATGCCTTGATCGTCGAACATCAGCTGCGGCCGCTGTTCGGCTTCTTCGAGGCTTTTGCGTTGCCCACCGCCGTCTATGCCACCGACAAGGATTTCACCGACGGTGTGCTGCATTCCGAGGCCATCCTGAAGCGTGCGGCGCAGGCGGTCGACGAGGTCGGCTTCGTGCTGGCCAACCGCTCGGCGGGCAGGATCGCCGCCGAATAGCCTGCCGTCACCGGATTTCGCCACGATCGAAATAAGCAAGGACCGCACCCTCGCTTACGCGCGGTTTACGACCGCACGCTACATCTGTTCCTGTCTGATTCGTCTGGGACAGGAACCTCATGAGCAAAGCCCTCACCTCTTTCGCACTGGTCGCCGTGCTGACCGCCTTGCTCATGGCGTTGAGCCTGGCCGTGGCCAGGCACGGCTATCCCTATGGCGCGATCGGCGTCAGGCGCCTTGACGGCATCGCCGATGCCGGCGTGTTCATCCCGATCGCCGCGGTCTATTTCTTCAGCGCGATGCTGATGATGATCCTGCCGATCAGGGCGGCCGGCATTGTCCTGACCCATGCCGCCGACGCGATCTTCTGGACGGTGATCGTGCTGTTTGCGGCGATCGTCGGCTGTCTCGCCGCCAGATGGGCTTTCGGTCAGGGCAGCGCCGTGTGGGCGCTGCTGAACTGGCGGTTTCTGTTTGCCGCGGCGATCGTCGGTTGCCACCTCGTCATGAACGAACTGCGCCGCAACGTTCTGCTGCGCAGCCTGTTTTTCGTGGTCTTCGCCGTCGCGACGCTGGCCTGCCTGTTCTGGTCGTTCACGCTCTGAAGGGGCACCGGCTAATCCGCTGATCCGGCGGCGATGTTGCAGGCGGCAATTTCCATCCATGTCCAGAGATAGGCCGCGAGACCACGGTCGATATGGATGCGATCACTGCCACATGAAATTGCCGGGCCCCGGCAATTTCATGGCTACCGGCCGCGAGGAACGGTTTTCTCGACATAGCGCGAGAAATCCTCGACGTCCCGGGGTGACGGTTCCTGGCCAGTGAAACTGCGCAGATAGGAGGCAACATGAGCCAGCCGGCTGCTCATCGGCTCGTTGAGCTCGAGCGAGTAATAGCCGATCTGCATGAAATAGAGCACGCGAGCCCGCACGAACGCATTCACCTCTTCATAGCCATGACGCATGAACATGTCGCGAATGGCGTTGACGCGCTCCTCGTCGGCCTCGTCAAGCGCGCGCCGGATGGCAGGTGAGCGGCGGGCCCAGGCCCTGATCGCGAAATCCAGCTGCGGATCGAACAGCCTTTCGTCCACCCAGCATTCGAAAATGCTCATCACCCCGCGGATGACGGTCGCGGACGGTCGCCTGGCGCGTTCGACGATGAATTTGGTGTTGGTCTGCCGCCAGTAGTCGAGCAACTGGTCGAGCAGATCCTGCCGGCTCTTGAAATACCAGTAGAAGCTGGAACGCGACACATCGAGCTTCTGGCCAAGCGTCAGCACGCGGACGCGTTCGACACCGTCCGAGATCAACGTTTCAAGCGCAAGCTTCAGCCAGTCTTCGCGAGTGGCCTTGATGTTGCCGGTGGCGCCAGCGCGTTGAATCGTCGTTTCGAGAGCTGCCATCGACACGACGCATGACATGCTGCCTCAGGCAACTCAAGGCTATGGACACTAATGTACAGAGCAATTCGACCTGGCCCGAATGGTGCGGCACAGATGTTAGCCGGACGGGATCGATATGGCGCTGTCGTCGCAGCGTCATATCGAGCGAGGGGGTTTTTTGTCGCGGCTGCTGGATCAGTGCGTGCTTTCCCGCAAGCCAATTGTCTGGCAAATACCAGTTCAGACAGATGCCGCCGCGCGGCCAACCAGCAGGGAGATAGGAACATGACGCTGTTTCGACAGAACCTTATCGATGGCGAATGGGTCGGCGAGGCCGGTTCGCGCAACATCAATCCCTCCGATACCGGCGATGTCGTCGGCGACTATGCCTCGGCGGGCGTCGAGCAGGCCAAACAGGCGATCGCCGCGGCCAAGGCGGCGTTTCCGGCGTGGTCCCGCTCCGGTCCGCTGGCGCGCCACGCGGTGCTGAAAAAAGCCTCGGACGAGATCATGGCGCGCAAGGACGAGATCGGCCGCAACCTGGCACGTGAGGAAGGCAAGACGCTGGCCGAGGGCATCGGCGAGACCATTCGCGCCGCCCAAATCTTCGATTTCTTTGCTGGTGAAGCATTGCGCCTGGCGGGAGAGGTCGTGCCGAGCGTGCGGCCGGGTGTCGGCGTCGAGATCACGCGCGAGGCGGTCGGCGTCGTCGGCATCATCACGCCATGGAATTTCCCGATCGCCATCCCGGCCTGGAAGATCGCGCCGGCGCTGTGCCACGGCAACACCGTCGTCTTCAAGCCGGCCGAACTGGTTCCCGAGAGCGCCTGGTCCATCGTCGATATCCTGCATCGCGCCGGCCTGCCGAAGGGCGTGCTCAATCTCGTCATGGGCAAGGGTTCGGTGGTCGGCCAGGCGATGCTCGACAGTCCCGATGTCAACGCCATCACCTTCACCGGCTCGGTCGGCACCGGCAAGCGCGTCGCCGCGGCAAGCATCGAGCATATGCGCAAGTTCCAGCTTGAAATGGGTGGCAAGAACCCGCTGGTCGTGCTCGACGATGCCGACCTCGCGGTTGCCGTCGATTGCGCGCTCAATGGCGCCTTCTTCTCGACCGGCCAGCGCTGCACGGCATCGTCCAGGCTGATTGTGACCGACGCCATTCATGACCGTTTCGTCGAAGCTCTCAAGGATCGCATGAGCAAACTGGTCATCGGCGACGCGCTCGACGCGCAAACCCAGATCGGCCCGGTCGTCGACGCCACCCAGTTGAAGCAAGACGAGGACTATATCGCTATCGGCGTCAGGGAAGGTGCCACGCTTGCCTTCGGCGGCGAGCGGCTCGACCGCAAGACGGCGGGTTTCTACCTGCGGCCGGCGCTGCTGACGCAGGCCACCAACGCCATGCGCAGTTCGCGCGAGGAAATCTTCGGACCCGTCGCCAGCGTCATCCGCGTCAAGGACTATGACGAGGCGCTTTCCGTCGCCAACGACACGCCCTTCGGGCTGACCTCGGGCATCTGCACCTCGAGCCTCAAGCACGCCACCCACTTCAAGCGCAATTCGGAGGCCGGCATGGTGATGGTCAATCTGCCGACGGCGGGTGTCGACTTCCATGTTCCCTTCGGCGGGCGCAAGGGCTCGAGCTACGGCCCGCGCGAACAGGGCCGCTACGCGGCGGAATTCTACACCACCGTGAAAACCGCCTATACGTTCCCAGGCTGATCGGCCGATCGGGCCGGCAACCCGCCATGCACATCAAGATTGGGCACATTCTAGATTGGAGCGGCGCGAAGCGATGACAGTGCAGGACCTGACCTGGCTCAATCCGCCGCCGCACCATTCCATCGACGGCGACAGCGTTCGTGTACGCACCGGCAAGGAGACCGATTTCTGGCGCGAAACCTTCTACGGTTTCTGGCGCGACAACGGTCACTTCCTGTACCGCCAGGTCGAGGGCGATTTCACCGCCGAGGTCACGGTCAAAGGCGACTACGAGGTGCTTTATGATCAAGCCGGGCTGATGGTCCGGCTCAGCGAAACGCATTGGATCAAGGCCGGTATCGAATACACCCACGGCGTGATGTACTTTTCCGTCGTCGTCACCAATGATGCCTCCGACTGGTCGCTGGCCACCATTCCGGCCAGTCCCGACGGTGTCAGGATCCGGTTGACCCGTCACGCCGAGACGATCCGCGTCCAATACCTCGATGCTTCCGACGGCCACTGGAAGCCGGTGCGGCTTGCCTATTTTCCGATCTCGAAGACGGTCGATGTCGGCATGATGTGCTGTTCGCCGCAGCGCGAAGGCTTCGAGGTCACATTCGCCGGCTTTTCGGTCGGCCCACCGATATCGCGGGAATTGCACGACTGACACTGCCGTCGCTTCCAGCGTTAGGCCTGAAACGATGCGGAACGATGTCGCTCTTCCACGTCTGGTGAAGGATCGGTGAAATCATGCGCCAGCCTCGTCCAGTCCCAGCCCGGCTCGGACGGCATTGCGGATGGCACGCGGGCTGAACCTGGCCCAAACCGCTTGATGCGCGCGGATGCGCTGCCGTGCCCGGCGGTCAGCGTCCAGGCAAAGTTCGACAGCCATATCGGCAAGCCCTTCATCGGTATCCGACAGCAGCAACTCCTCGTTGTCGGTAAGGTCCAGACCCTCGGCCGCCAACGGCGTCGCGATCACCGGCACGCCCCAGGCCATCGCCTCCAGAATCTTGATGCGCGTGCCGCCGCCTGCCGCAAGCGGCATGATGCTGAGATGCGCCCTGGACAGGAGCGGCGCCACGGTTTCGGGGTCTTCGACGAGTTCCACGCCAGGCAATCCGGCCAGTGCCCGCACCGCGGGCTTCGGGCTGCGTCCAGCGAGAACCAGTGTCGCCGCCGGCAAGGCCTGTCGGATGCGCGGCAATATGGAGCCGGCTAGCCGCTCGACGGCATCGACGTTTGGCGGATAGCCGAGATGGCCGATAAACAGGATCACCGGAAAGCCATTGCCGGGTCCGGGCTCGGCGGGTAGCGTTTCGGAACTGTGCCCGGCGTGGGGAATTCCGTTTGGAACGACATCGATCGGCACCGTGTGCCGCGAGAGGGCCATCAGCCTCTCGCGATCCTGGCCCGAGCAGACCCAGACCCTGTCGACAAGGGCAAGCGTCTTTCGCTCGAGGCGCCTGATGCCAAGGCTTGGCTTGATCGTCGCCATGGCAGGTCGCTTCGCATCGGCGCGCCGCAACTGTCCTGCCAGGTCGGATTCGACATTGTGCATGTCGAGGATGAGCTGTCTTGTCAGCGCTCGCAAAGGCCGCAGCAGCTTGAACAGGCCGATACCCTCGACCAGCACGGTGTCCGGGCGGAAGTCCCGGACCAGTGCCTCCAGCCGCGTCAAGGCGGCGTGCGAAATGCGATGCTCCGCCCTTATGCGCCACCACCCGATCGAACCGGAGCGGGCCTCTCCTTCGATCGACAAAGCCTCGATACGGATCGACGGATCGGCTGCTTCCACGGTCCGCGGCCGCACCGACACCAGGCAGACCGGGCCGAATTCCGTTGCCGCCTCAGCGTTGCGGTAATTCCTCAGGTCAGCGCCGGATGTCGGCGGAAAGGCCGGATCGTGGGAGACGAGCAGCACGCGCCGCTCGGCGTTCCGCGTGGAAACAGTAGGGTTCAAAGCGGGGGCCCGGGACGTTGCACCAGGCACTGCTTTAAAGGCTTCATTCCAGATGGCATTCACGACCGCCCCAAGCCACAACAATCAGCTTCGACTTGTTTAGCCGAACGGGGCTTTCGTCAAGCGTCGTATCCTCTGTGGATGTCTGGTGCTCCAGCCTTGCGGCAGGCCTGCCGGTATAGCGCGATCACCGCCTGGACCATGCCAGCCAGCGGCCCGCCAGACGCTTCCAAAATGAGGTGAGCCTTGTCCGCCGATAGGCGTCGCCGGACATCTTGATGCCTTGCGCCTGCGTTGGGAAAGGATGGATGACGTTGGCCAGCGCATGCAATCCCATGCCAGACCGCATGGCGAGCGACACCGCATTGATCATCTCGCCGGCATGGCTGGCGACGACCGTGGCACCCAGGATGCGGTCGGACCCCTCCCTGACGTGGATCTTGACGAAACCCTCCTCCTCGCCGTCCATGACCGCGCGCGCGACGTCGTGCATCAGCACCGTATAGGTCTTGACCGGGATGCCGTTCTGCCGCGCCTCCGCCGGATAGAAGCCGACATGGGCGATCTCCGGATCGGTGTAGGTGCACCACGGAATGACCAGTTCGCTCAGTTTCCTGCGTCCGAGAAAAAGGGCGTTGCGCACGACCATGCGGGCTGTCGCCTCGGCGGTATGGGTGAATTTGTATGCGAGGCAGACATCGCCAGCCGCATAGATGCGTGGATTGGTGGTTCTGAGGTAGTCGTCCACTTTGATGCCGGTGGCGTCGTACGCCACCCCGGCGACTTCCAGGTCGAGGCCGTCGACATTGGGCGAACGGCCGATGCCGGTGATGATCTCGTCGACGGAAACCGTCATCGTGTCGCCATCGCGCACAAGGTCGGCGAGCTTCTTGCCGCCTTCTGTCCGCACCGCCACCGCCTCGGTATTCAGGCGAACCTCGACCCCTTCGCGCGCCAGCGCGTCCGAAAGGATCTGGGCGGCGTCGCGTTCCTCGCCAGGCAGGAACATCGGTTCCCGCTGCACCAGGATGACGTTCGCGCCCAGCAGGCAGAAGGCCTGCGCCGCCTCGCAGCCGAGCGGTCCGCCGCCAATGACCAGAAGCCGTTTCGGGCACTCCGTGAGATCGAACATGGTTTCGTTGCTGAGATAGCCGGCTTCGGTGAGGCCCGGAATCGTCGGCAGGGCCGGACGTGCGCCCGTCGCAACCAGCGCCTTCCTGAAACGCAGCGTCTTCCCGGCAACCGTGACCTCGTCAGGCCCGGAAAATCGCGCTTGACCGAAATAGAGATCGATGCCCGCGGAAGCCAGGCCCGCGGCCGAATCCGCGCGGCTGATCCGCTGCCGGATTTGCCGCATCCGCGTCATTGCCCGCTGAAAGTCGATGTGAAGACGGTCCGGCGTGTCGCCGCCAAGATTCTCGGCATCGCGCATATCGGCATAGAGCCTGGCCGTGCGGATGATCGCTTTCGACGGGATGCAGCCGACATTGATGCAGGTGCCGCCGATCAGCCCGCGCTCGATCAGCGCGACTTTCGCACCGAGGTCTGCCGCTTCGCTGGCAGCGGTCAAGCCGGCTGGCCCGGCGCCGATGACGACAAGATTGTATGGGCCATTGGGCTCGGGATTCTTCCAGAGCGGTGGATGGGCATCCCTGATCAGCTCGATGTCATTGCGGTCGACAGGGAAGGCGTTGGCCATGGTCCGGTCACGCGACATCGCCGTCACCTGACGCCGGGCTGGCCGGCTGAGACAGCCAGCCGCCGCTGAATCCGGCTCTGCCCAGGCCGCGGCGGATGTGCGGATTGGACCGCATCAGCTCCCAGATCAAGCGCGACCGGTGGTTCTCGATCATCATCACCACGATGCCCTGATCCAGCCCGTAATGGCCTTCCGACACCCAGCCGTCGCGGCCGAATTTTCGCCGATTGGCCAATGTCGGATTGAAGCCGCTTGGCAGCCGGAAATTGTCGATCACCTCGGGGTAGCGATCCCCGAGATGGCGCAATGCCGCCAGGCAGATGTCCGGGGCGAAGGGCAGCGACGCCGGATAGGACCATGGGGTGATCGTTCCATCATCCGGCCCGAAAGGCGCGCCGCGCGCGGCATAGCCGGAAAACCGGCGACGCTGTCGCGCTACGCTGGCACGAAAGCCGCCTGGTCCGTCGCCCGCCGAAAGTCCCCACAGGTTCTCGTCGTAGCCGCCGTAGCCGTAAGGGTTGTGGCGCGCATAGTCGCGGTGCAGGTAGGTCGAGCGGCGGCTGTTTTCGAAATAGTCCGAATTCTTCTCACGCATGAAAGCGTCGCGGATGCCCGCGAAGTCGATCCAGGCATGCGAGAACTGGTGCATGAACAGCGGACCGCCATAGAGCACGTCGTAGCCGTAGATGTTTTCCCATTGGTAGGTCGCCGTCCAGCCCTCGTAGCTGTTGTCCGAGGTCGGTTTGTCGGGCGAGGCCATCGACAGCACGTAGAGGATCATCGCTTCGTTGTAGCCTTCCCAGCCATAGTGGAGAAAGCCGCTCTTCGGCTTCCAGCCCTGCCGCAGGGTCGAGCTTGAGCCTTGCGCCCATCGCCAGTCGACGCGCCGGTAGAGCGCCTCGGCCAGTTGGCGGATTTCGGCTTCGTCGCCACTGTCGTCGGAGAAATAGGCGCCTGCCACCAGCATGCCCGATATCAGCAATGCGGTATCCACCATCGACAGTTCGCAACGCCAGACGCGCAGGCCGGTCCGCATGTCGAGGAAATGGTAGTAAAAGCCCTTGTGGCCGGTGACCTCGTCGCCATTGCCTTGCCGGCTGGTCGAGAAGAAACGCAGGGCGGCAAGCGTCAGCTTCACGGCCGTATCGCGCGTCATCCAGCCGCGCTCGACTCCGATCGGGTAGCAAGACAGCGCGAAGCCGACGACAGCGATGCTGGCCGGCGAATTCGGTCGCGACGTATCGGCGACCAGTCCGTTGTCGGGGTTCACGTTTTCGAGGAAGTAGTCGAAGGCGGCACGCTGATAGCGCTCCAGAAGCTCGTCGTCGGACAGTGCGGCAGCGTCGACTTTAAGCAAAAGAAGCTGGCTCCCGCCCGATGGCTTCGTTCCGTGTCATGGTTCCCGGCATAGCTTCCTTGCATGATCGTCGATTCGAAGTCTGGGACTATACGCCCGTACGCTCCCGTTCGTTGCACCGTCACGCGGAATTGAGATGCATCCGGCCTCATTAGCTGGCGCGGCCGCCGGATACGTCGAACACGGCGGCCGTCGTGAACGAACACTCCTCCGAGGCGATCCAGCAGCCGGTCTGCAATACGCTGTGGGACAAGATCGTCGACACCTTCCGCGTCACCCGTGCCGTGCGGCCGGGCGGACCTCTCCGCAAATGCCTCGCCGTAAGACAAGGTGACCGGATTTGCCATTGAGCGCCGGGCGCGATAGGTTATATTGCACTGCACAATGGAGACGCCGTTTATTGCACGCCCTTGTTTGCGGATATGCCGTCTGGCCCATGGCTTGGCGGTTCCGGGTCGCGCCGACGGGACTCTGAGATGAAGATCCCAAAGTCCCTGCTGATCGATCCCGAGAGAAATTCGGTCTATGGCGCCTTTGCCGTGGCCGTCTCGATCTGGGCGTTTTCCTACTCCGTCATTTTCGGCCAGGTGCTGATCCTGGCCTACTATGCGGTCTGGCTTCCGCTCATCCTGGTCGATTACCGGCGGTTCCTGCGCCAACTGTCCAGCGCCTGGCTGCCGCTGCTGTTTGCGGCCTATGTCTGCTCCTCCGTCTTCTGGTCGCAGGCGCCCGGCGTCACGGCGAGAACGGCCATCCAGTACTTTTCCCATATAGCCTGCGCCTACGTCGCCGCGCGCACCGTCAGTGTGCGCACCCTGACCATAGGTGCCCTGGTCGGGATATTCGTCGTCCTCATCTATTCACTGAAGGTCGCGAACTATTCCGAGGACGTTCTGGATGGCACCGTCAACTTTGTCGGCGCCTTCGCCTCCAAGAACCAGATCGGCTTTGTCGGGTCGCTCGGCGTCTATTTCTGCGCCGTCTTCCTCGCCTTTTACAGGCGCGGCCGGCTGAGCCTCATCCTGGCGGCGCCCGTCGTGCTGCTGTCGGCCTATGTTCTGGTCGTTTCGCATTCCGCCACCTCGATGGCCTCGATACCGGCGGTTCTGGCGCTGGTGGCGCTTCTTGCCATGAGCAAACTACTGTCACGCCGCTACCGCCGCGTGATCTTCCTGATCGGCGCCGGCCTGCTGGTGGTGACTGCCTTTGTCGCCTTGAATCTCGGGCTGATGGACTTCGTCCTCGGCATCTTCGGCAAGGATTCGACGCTCACCGGGCGGACCTATCTGTGGGAGCAGGGCTGGAATGCCATACAGAAATCGCCGATTCTCGGTGTTGGCTATGCCGCCTATTGGGTGCAGGGTTTTGCCGAAGCCGAGCGGCTGTGGAACGAATTCTACATCACCACACGCACCGGCTTCCACTTCCACAACACCTACATCGAAGCCCTCGTCGAACTTGGCTTCGTCGGAGCGACGCTGGTATCGCTGATCATGCTGCGCACGCTCTACGGCCATGTTTCGGCGGTGATCTTCAGGACATGGCAGGCGGATTCGGTGGTCCTCTTCGGCGTCATGGTGCTGCTGCTGATCCGCTCTTTCGTCGAGGTCGAGGTACTCAACCCCTACATCATGGGCTCTTTCCTGATGTATTTCAGCTTCTTCAAGCTGGCGCGGCTGCCCGTTACCCGCACGCGGCGGTCGCGGGCCCTGGAGCAGGCAGAGGCCAGGGGGGAGGCTGACTGGCCCCGGCATGCCGGCGGGCCGGCGGCCGCCGGCCCGTCATGAGCTATCAGCTCGCTGGTTGAACTCAGCGCACGGGAAGCCTCCGCCCGGCTTGCGTGACGCCTAATGCATGTCGCCCAAAAGTGGCCCCCGCAACGACATGCATAAAAAACGAAGCCTAAAGCGCGTCGACTGAATTCGCTTCAACGCGCAGCGGTTTAGGCCATCCCTTGCCGGGATGGATCGAAACACTGGACAGTGCCGGGGTTCGCGGGTCTACTGACTGGCCAGCGGCGCCAGCTTGATCTTGATCACATCGCCAGGCAGCACCGGCGTGTCTTCCTTCGCGGCGATTTCGCTGGTCTTGCCGTCGGCGACCCTCACCAGTGTGTAGATCAGGGTAGGCTCTTCGTTGGTAGCACTGGCCGCTATCGTGGCGGGATCGGTTGCCTGGGCCATGAGGCCTTTCTGCATATTCGCCTTCAGCGCCGCCTCATTCAGGTCGGCTTCGGTCTGCTGCCGGTCGGTGGCGAGCCTTGAACTCAAGGTGTTCTGGGCATCGATGGCATCCTGCGTAGCCTTGCTGATCGCCTGCTTGGCGGTGAGGATGGCCGTTTCGTAGTCCAGGATCTTGCCCTGCAGGTCGGCAACGGATTGGCGCGAATCCAGCAGTCGGGCGTTGGCGATCAGGCCTTTCTGCGCCAGCGGGCCGATGCTGGTGAGTTGCTGCTGCGCCAGGTCGACCTGCTGCTGCTGGTTGACGATCTTCTTCTGCAGAGATTCGATTTCGGACTGTAGAACCCCCTTCAGCTCGTCGAGCGCCTCGAGTTTCAGCTTCAGCGCCTTTTGGTCGGCTGTCAGGATCGTCATCTCGTCGGCGACGATGGCTGGCAATCTCGGATCGCCCTCGACCTCCTTCGGTACGTCGAAACTCGTCTTGCCGGCCATGTCCGCGTCGATGCGGGCGCGCTTGACGATCAGCCGAACGCGCACGTCGTCAGAGATATCGAAGTTGCCCTTGGCGGTGACCAGATCCTTGCCTAGCTGAGGGCCGTAGTCAGTGTTTCGCCTGATGCCGCCGGCGACGCTGATCGCCTGCAACACCGTCAGGTCGGGCACATAAGGAAATTTGCCGGGGTTCTGCACTTCGCCCGAAATGTAGAATGGCCGGAACTGCGCCATCTCGACCGAGGCTTCCGGCTTGTCCGATAGAGCGAGCTTACGCTGCAGCGCCTCGCCTATCGCCGTTGCGATTTCGGACGTGGTCTTGCCTGCTGCCGGCAGCTCGCCGGCGAACGGCACCGACAGCGTGCCCGATGGACCGACCGTGTACTCGCCATTCACCGCCGACCAGTCACGAAACGTGCCCTCCACGGTCTGCCATTCGGCAACGCGGATGGTGAGCTTGTCTTGCGAACCGAGGCGGTAGTCGCCGGCGGTGGCGACGTGGGGGAGAACGAGCGACACGGCAAGGCACGTGGCCAACAAACGCGCCCGCCGCGGGCGGCCGGAAACCGGGCCGCTGCGAAAGGCTTCGAAAATATCTGTTTTCAACTGAACGTTCCGATCCGCTTTAGCCCCATCGCCCGATGAGCTTGCGTCGAATGGCCGGCGCCAATGTCTGGCATCGGCCATCGGCTGGTCAGTAAGAGCCGCGCGACATCCAGACGGCCGGGACGGTCTTGATGATGATGCGAACATCCTCGAACAGCGACCAGTTCTCGACATAGTGGCGGTCGAAGGCGACGCGGCTGTCATAGGACACATCGTTGCGGCCGCTGACCTGCCACAGGCCGGTCAGGCCGGGGCGGGATTTCAGGTAGTAGACCGCGGATGTGCCATAGATTTCCAGTTCGTCGCGCACGACCGGACGAGGGCCGACAAGGCTCATGTCGCCCTGCAGGATGTTGATGATCTGCGGCAGTTCATCGAGGCTGAGTTTCCTCAACACGGCTCCCACACGAGTGACGCGCGGGTCGTTCTTCAGCTTGCGGGTCGCATTCCATTCCGCGTTGGCGTCCGGGTTGGCGGCGAGATAGGCTGCCAGCACCTTGTCGCCGTCCGGAACCATGGTGCGGAACTTCAGGCACGGAAAAATCCGCCCGCCGCGCCCTATTCGCCTGTGGCCATAGAAAATCGAACCGCCGTCGGAAAACTTGACGAGCAGCGCTATCATGACAAACAGCGGGCTGAGAGCGATCAAGCCAATCAGCGAACCGGTGATGTCGAAACTGCGTTTGAGCAGGCCGCCGATCGGCGGCGGAAAATCGATGTCAGCCTGCGAAAAGCCCGCCGTGGCCGACTTGGCAACGTACCTCATGCCGTAAACTCCATGCGTTGAACGAATGGTTCGCGGCAAGATACCAAAAAAATGTTGCAGCGCAACACACAATTTCCCATCTCGTTGAAATAGTCGCGTCATGAATTGACTAAATAATAAGCTAGCCATGCACAAATTTCGGCATATTTAGCACATTTGTGACAAGAAATGGGCATCGTCGAAAAAATACGGACATTTTTAGGGCGGTTTTTAGGCAAGCCTACCTATCTGCCAAGGCACGGCCCATATTAGTGCTTCAGTGTTCGGTGATGCTTGGGCAAAACCACGTAAAATACTACTTAATATTGCTTATTCTACTGGAGGTAACTGATGGCCGGAGATCGGCTTGAATCCCATTGCGTGCATTGCAGCATGATGGAGTCGATCGCAAAAGCCCGATGAAAAATATCCGGAGTTGCCCTTGCCGCCTATTGCTCGCCTTAATAGAATTGCAAATTATATCTGTCAGAGTGGCGACAGGTAGAAAAGGCCGGAAGCAACCGGCCGAGAGTGGGCGACCTTAACAAGCCCACATAACAAGGGACGGCGCTCGGGTGGGGCAAACGTTATATGTACCCGAGCCGGTTTATGGGCTGTTGGGTATGGCACTTCCAAAATTCATCCTCGGGATGATTTTCGCTTTGGCTATCGTGGTCGGCTGGTCCTGGCTGGGCGGCGCGTCGATAGGCACAATACTGGTGCGCGCCATCATTTGCGCGGTTGTCATCCAGGCGGGTTACTTCGTGCTCGTCTATGCCATGATCGCCAGGAGCCCGCCGACGCCGGCCGACATGGCTCGTGACGCCGAGCGAAAACTGAATGCGCCCGAGGTTGCCGAAGGCGAAAAGCTGAGCGCAAGGCGCGGCCTGCATTAGCCGGTCGGAATCGCGCCGCCCTCACGCGACGTTGGCGGCTTCGCTCTCCGACTGTTCCCCCGACAGCATCCTCGACAACCGGCTGCCGGGTTTTTTCCTTCAGCCGCTGATATTGGCCGACCTCGACGATACGGCGCATGACCGCACTTATGTAACGCTCTGGTTGCAAAATTCCGCACGGCAAAAGGAAAGGCTTTACGGCATCAAGGTTTTTGGTGATGCTTGCTTCGCACTTGCAGCATAAGCGTCGCGCGAACCGCTTTCTTTGGGAGACTGTGCGCTAAATGGCCTTGCCGGATGGTTCATACGAATGATTGCGCGCCGCCGCCGTGTCGATGCCTGGCCCCGGCGCCACCAAAATTGCCGACATTGCCTGGCTGAACAAGCTCGCGACCTTCGTCCTCAAAGCCCGTCGCGCGCAGCTGCGCATGACAGGCCGCCTGAGCTTTTCCAGTGGCTCGACACTTGCCGCGGCAGTCGATTTCGGTCGCCGCGTCTTTGAACGGCCGGGCATTTGCCGATGGCATTTCCATCGGGCATCGAACGAGCATGGGGCGAGGGCAAATCGATATCACCTGTACGAGAGGCAAATCCATGTCGATGATGAAATCCGAGGTCTGCGTGATCATCGCGGCAAAAAACGCGGCAGCGACCATCGCTGTCGCCATCGCATCCGCGTTGCGCGAACCGGAGGTGGCGGAGGTCGTCGTCGTCGATGACGGCTCCACCGACGGCACCGCTGACGTCGCACGATCCGCCGACGACGGCAGCGGCCGGCTCACGGTGATGCGCCTCGACGTCAATCGCGGCCCCTCTTTTGCCCGCAACGCGGCGATCGCCGGCTCGAAATCGCCGTTCATCGCCATTCTCGATGCCGACGATTTCTTCCTCGAAGGTCGGTTTCGCAGCCTGTTTGCCGGTGCCGATTGGGATTTCGCGGCGGACAACATCATGCTGATCAGGGATGGTGCGACGGGCGATGCGACGAAAATCGTCGCGCCTGAATTTGCCGCCGATCCGGAATTCCTCGATTTCGAACGCTTCGTCGAAGGCAATATCTCCAGGCGCCGCGTGCAAAGGGGCGAGTTAGGCTTTTTGAAGCCGGTGATCAGCCGCGCCTTCCTCGACCACCACGGCTTGCGCTATGACGAGAGCCTGCGGCTGGGCGAGGACTATGAACTCTACGCCCGTGCGGTCGCCCGCGGGGCGCGGTTCAAGGTCATTCGCTCCTGCGGCTACGGCGCCATCGTCCGCGCCGATTCGCTGAGCGGCCGCCACAAGACGCAGGATTTGAAGCGTCTGGCCGATGCGGATTTGGCGCTGCTGGCGATCGACAGCCTGCCGGAAGGCTCGAAAGCGATGCTGCGGCGGCATGAGCGGCACGTGCGCGACAAGTATCGGCTGCGCAATTTCCTCGACGTCAAGGCCGAGCGGGGGCTGGCATCGGCCGCGGCCTATGCCTTGTCAAGCCAATCTAACCTCGTCCCTATCGTCCAGGGCGTGGCCGCCGACAAGCTCGAGGCGCTGTTTCGCCGTGTCGGCCTTGTCTCCAGGCAAAACGTGCCGCCGCTGCGTTTTCTGATGGCCGGAACCAGCACGGGCAAGGAACGTTAAGCGCGGTCCATGCGTGCGGTTGCCTGCCAAGGGACACTTCATCACGCAAACCATTTCGGCCGGAATTATGAGTTTACGAATTGGGTAGTTGCCTCATGGCTCCGACGATGGCAGTCTATGTTGCGGTGCAGCAAATTAGACGACCAGCCGAACTGGCCCCCGATCGGTTTGATGTCTCTCCCTAAGAGGAGCAGGACAATGCGGCGCGAGTTTTCTGAGCCCCGGCTGCGGGGATCGGCCAGAAGCCCGGCCCACAAGCCGGCGATGACAGGAATTTGAGTTCATGGCCTCGATATTCGGTTTCAGATCAAGGGATCCGGCCCGCGACCGGCAGACCGATGTTTCACGTCTTGATCGTCTGGCAAAGCTGTTCGAGCAAATCGCGGCCGAGATCGAGTCCGAGAGGGCCGGGCTCGAGAATCGCTACCGGACGAAGGCGACCAATGCCGCCTTCCTGGTCGAAGCGATGGAAAACGGCTCCGCCTCCGACAGACGGTCCTCGGAAGTCAGCGCATTGACGCAGTCGATCCTGAATTGCGAACGCCGCATCGCGGCACTGTCGCGCCAGGATGGCATGATGAAAGAGCTCCGTCATTCGCTGGATATGGTCTTCGACGAGAATGCCGAATCGGCCGCCAAGGCTGAATTCGCCAGGCCGGCGGGAGTCGGCAGGGGTTGAAGGTGAGGGCTCGGAACTGTTGCAACGGATTTGATGCAAGGCAGGAAAAGCAATTCGGGAGGGTCACAAAAGAGGTCAGGGTTGCCCGTTCAGGAGCGGTTCGAACGTCGACTTTGGGTTGGGGACGCACAGCGCAAGGGTGAGTTTGGTATGAATTCGAATCCGAAATCCAAGTCCATGACAACACTCGACGCACCGTCGTTCGCACAGCGGCCCGGGCAAGCCGGCCGGCGGCGACTGGTTTCGCTCGGCGCGTTGCTGCTGGCCGCTCTTGGCAGTTTCCTGGCAACCCCTTCCCATGCCCAGGACATTCCGACATCGCCGTCTTTTGTCGACGATTTCAAGAGCTTCGATCGTGCGCGCTGGTATGTTTCCGACGGCTGGAACAATGGCAGCCATCAGAATTGCACTTGGTCGAAGGGACAGGTCAGCCTGTCGGACGGGGTGCTGTCGCTGGGCTTCGAGAAGCAGCAGCTGAAAGACCGTGAGTTTGCTTGCGGGGAGATCCAGACCAAGCAGCGCTTCGGCTACGGCACCTATGAGGCGCGGCTGAAGACCGACACCGGCTCCGGCCTCAACGCGGCGTTCTTCTCCTATATCGGTCCGTCCGACAAGCAGCCCTGGGACGAGATCGACTTCGAAATCCTGACCAAGGACACCTCCAAGGTGCAGGTCAATGCCTATATCGCGGGCAAGGGCAAGAACGAGAAGCTGGTCGACGTGCCGGGTGGCACCGAGAGTGCTTTCAACGACTACGCCTTCGTCTGGCAAAAGGACAGTTTGCGCTGGTACGTGAACGGCCAGTTGGTCAATACCATCACCGATCCGGCGAAATTGCCGACCCATGCGCAGAAGATATTCTTCAGCTTTTGGGGCAGCGATACGATGAAGGGTTGGATGGGAGCCTTCGCCGACCCAGGCCGCAAGCTTTCGCTGCAGGTCGAGCGCGTTGCTTTCACGGCGCTCGGCGAACCCTGTCAATTTCCGGAATCGCTGGCATGCAGCGTAAAGTAGTTGGGATAGTCGATTTGAACTGGCCGGGCCGAGAACGGTCCGCCGCCTTGCATGGGAATGAAAACGAATGAATTTGACGGTGTTTGGAATTGGCTATGTCGGCCTCGTGCAGGCGGCGGTGCTTGCCGAAGTAGGGCACCATGTGGTGTGCGTGGACATCGATGCCGCCAGGGTCGAGCGGCTCAATCAGGGCCTGGTTCCCATTTTCGAACCCGGGCTGGAAAACCTCGTCAAGGAGAACCATGCCGCCGGCCGCATCAAGTTCACCACCGATGCCGCCGCCGCCGTCAGGCATGGCGACATCCAGATGATCGCGGTTGGCACGCCGCCCGGCGAGGACGGCTCGGCCGACCTCAAATATGTGCTGGCCGTCGCCGAGACCATCGGCCGCGAGATGGACAAACCCAAGATCGTCGTCGGCAAGTCGACGGTGCCGGTCGGCACCTGCGAAAAGGTCAAGGCGAGGATCGCCGAGACGCTGAAGAAACGAGGCCGCGAGGACCTGAGCTTCGACGTCGCTTCCAATCCGGAATTCCTCAAGGAAGGGTCCGCGGTTGCCGATTGCATGAAGCCGGACCGCATCATCGTCGGCACCGACAGCGAGGACACCGAGGCGGTGATGCGCGAACTCTACGCACCGTTCAACCGCAACCATGAGAAGATGATCGTGATGGATGTGCGCAGCGCCGAATTCACCAAATACGCCGCCAATTGCATGCTGGCGACCAAGATCAGCTTCATGAACGAGATGGCCAATTTGGCCGAGCAGCTCGGCGCCGACATCGAGGAGGTCCGCAAGGGCATCGGCAGCGACCCGCGCATCGGCTACCATTTCATCTATCCGGGTCTTGGTTATGGCGGCTCGTGCTTCCCGAAGGACGTGCGGGCGCTGATCAAGACCGCCGAAGGGGTCAAGTTCGACGCCAAGCTGCTGCGCGCAGTCGAGGAGCGCAACAACGCACAGAAATCGGTTCTCTTCGACAAGGTGGACCGCTATTTCAAGGGCAATCTCAAGGGCAAGACATTCGCGCTGTGGGGCCTCGCCTTCAAGCCCGACACCGACGACATGCGCGAGGCGCCGGCGCGCGTCCTGATGGAAGCGCTGTGGAAGGCCGGCGCCAATGTCCAGGCCTATGATCCCGAGGCGATGCAGGAATGCCAGGCCATCTACGGCCTGCGCGACGATCTGCTTCTGTGCGGCACCAAGGAGGCGGCACTGCGCGGCGCCGACGCGCTGCTGATCGCCACCGAGTGGAAGAATTTCCGCGCGCCGTCCTTCGATGCGCTGAGAGATGCGCTGACCACACCGGTCATCTTCGACGGCCGCAACCTCTATGATCCCAAGGTCATCGCCCGTCACGGCATCGAATATCACTCGATCGGCAGAATGGCGGCGTGACGGCAGGGCGGCACAACAAGGAGCCAGGTCCATGAAAGTTCTATTTGCGGGCGGCAGCGGCTACACGCCGCAATTCAGCGGCGGTGTGCAGTCGAGCACCCACCATCTGGTCGAACAATTGCGCGAGAACGGTCATGATGCGTCCGTTCTGGCAGCGCTGTTCGGCGATGGCATATTCGGCTTCAGGGCGCGCGCCAAGATGAAGCTCCTTCGTCAGCGCGCTGTCATCGACACTTTTCCGGGCTATCCGGTGGTGCGCGCATGGTTTCCCTGGGAAGCGGTCGGCTTTGCGGTCGAAAAGCTGAGGCCGGATGTTGCCGTGGTGCAATGCCACAACTCGGTTCCGATCGGCAGGGCACTGCAAGCCGAAGGCGTGCCTGTCGTCGTTTATCTGAGGAATGTCGAATTCCGCGAACTGGCCGGTGACCTGCGCGACCTGCAATCGGCGCTCTATATCGCCAATTCCGAGTTCACCGCGCGCACCTACAAGGCAAAATTCGATATCGATTCGACGGTCATTCCGCCGACCATCAATCCCGGGTTCTACAGCACTCCCACGACCGGTGAATTTGTCACGCTCATCAACCCCTATGAGGAAAAGGGCTTCGACCTTGCAGTCCGCATTGCCGCCGCCTGTCCTGAGATCCCATTCCTGTTCGTCGAAAGCTGGAAGCTCGATGACGATCATCGGGCCCGGATCGAAGCGACAATCTCTCCATTGCAAAACGTCAAGCTGGAAGGCCGCACCAGTGACATGAAGACGGTCTACGGCCGCACGAAGATACTGCTTGCGCCCAGCAAATGGGAGGAGGCCTGGGGCAGGGTAGCCTCAGAAGCGCATTGCAGCGGCATTCCCGTGGTCGGCTCACGTCGCGGCGGTCTGCCGGAAGCAATCGGCTCCGGCGGCGTGGTTCTGGACTACGACGCACCGCTTGCCGACTGGGTCTCGGCCGTCAGGCGGCTGTGGAGCGACGAGGCCGAGTACAAGCGTCTGTCGGCGGCGGCGATTCAGTTTTCCGAGCGATCGCAAATGAACCCAGACCGTCAGTTTGCCACGTTCATGGACGTTCTCGACAGCGCTCGGCGCGTCGGCCTGGAGCGTGCTGCCTAAACGCGCTGCGTTGGATTTGCCCAACTGGCCATGCCGGCCTCCGCACCTGGACCCGCCAAGCATGCCGGCGCTGCCGGGGTTCTGGCGGATCCTGTAGGCCTTGGAGGTTGATCGGCAGACACGCCAAATTGCCTGAAATCTTGCAAGGTCGCACCAATAATGTTGCAGTGCAGCAAGACCTGTACTAACGTCCGTCCGGGTGGCCAAACAGCGGTAGAATTCTATGCTGCACGTCTTGTGCCTCGGGCACGATGTTTTCGGCCCGGCCGTCGTCGGGCGCGCACCGGCTCCCAGCGCGGTTGACCTGCAGCCACCTTGCAAGGTTTCCGTGTCACCTGTCAGTCCCCATGCGGGGCGGTTCACAACGGGCTGCTTGATCGGTGTTCGCACGAACGCATCCTGCCGATGAAGATTTGCTTCGTAGTCGACAAGTTCCCCTCATTGTCGGAGACTTTCGTTCTCGACCAGATAGCCGGATGCCTTGAGCGCGGCATGGAAGTCGGCGTCGTCTGCAATGAAATGTCGTTTGGCAAGGACGGCAATATCGACGATTCTCGCTGGCACGCGCTGCCGGGAAAGGTCGTATGCTGGTGGGGTGGCCTGGCTCGCTATCGCCCGCTGCTCAGGAAGTGGTCTGGCAGGTTCTGGGATAAACTGTCGACCGCCATCGACATTGCTTATGCGCGTAAATTGCAGAACGCCGACCTGATCGTCGCCCATTTCGGCAACAACGGCATGCGCGTGGCCCGCGCTATCAAGCGAGGCAGGATTTCCGCTCCCCTTATGACGATATTTCATGGCCGCGATGTCGGCGAGCCGCTGCATGACAATTCACTCGCGCGCTACAAAATTGTGTTCGAAAAGGGCGCTCTTCAATTGCCGGTGAATGCGTTTTTCCGCGATGCTTTGATCGACGTCGGTGCACCGCCGACGCAAGTTATGGTTCACCATATGGGCGTGCGGCCGAGCGAGATCGGCTATCGGTGGCGTTCATGGGAGCACGCCACTCTATCTTTCATCTCGGTCTGCCGCCTGACCGAAAAAAAGGGCATCGAATATGCGCTTCGCGCGCTCGCCGGCCTGCCGCGGCGCGATTGGGCCTATTCGGTGATCGGAGGCGGAGAACTTCTGGAGGAGCTGAAGGGGATCGCCGCAAATCTCGGCATCGCCGACAGAGTGACCTTTCTTGGCCCGCGTTCGCACAGCGAAGTGAAGCAGCGGCTGCGCGATGCTCATGTGTTCCTGCTGCCTAGCGTCACTGCGCGCGATGGCGATCTGGAAGGCATTCCGGTTTCACTGATGGAGGCAATGGCCGCCGGCCTGACAGTGGTCAGCACATATCACTCGGGGATTCCCGAACTGATCGAGGATCAAAAGACAGGTTTTCTCGCTCCCGAGAGAGACATTGCGGCGCTGACTAGCAAACTTGCCTGGATCGCCGAGAATCCGAAGCCCTGCGAGCAAATTGCCCTCGCCGCGCGCAAGAAGATCGAGGCGGACTTCAACGCAGATGTGCTGAACGAACATTTCGCACAGATAGCCGAGCAGCTTGGCGAAACGAGGTTCGGTTCATGAATGTCAATCCGCCGCCCCCCCATTTCGGTCGTGTCGCCCTTCGTGGCGGATTGGTGACGATCGGTGCGCAGGGCTTCAAGATGGCGATCCAGTTTCTCTCCGTCATCGTGCTCGCCCGTCTGCTCGTTCCCGAGGATTTCGGCCTGGTGGCTTCCGTCGGGCCGATCGTGGCATTTGTTGGATTGCTTCAAAACCTGGGCCTCCAGCAGGCTGTGGTTCAGCGCAAGGACATCAGCGACCAGCAACTCAACCAGGTTTTCTGGATCAGTGCGCTCGTCGGGCTGGGCAGTGCCGTGGCAGTGGCCGGCCTGGCGCCCGCGATTGCCGCTTTCTACGGCGATCAGCGCATGTCCGGCATCACTCTTGGCTCCGCCTTGCCGCTGCTCCTCGGCAGTCTTGCCGCGGTGCCGCTGGCATTGATGAATCGCCACCTGCAATTCGGCCAGCTCGCCGTGAACGATGTGACAAGCGCCGCCGCCGGACTTCTGGCCGCTGCGGTCGCGGCCTACGCGGGGCTTGGCTACTGGTCGCTGGTCATCGGCCCAGCTGTTTCAGCGGTTGTCGCATTGGCGGCCGCGTGGCGGGTGGCGCGGTGGAGGCCGCTACGGCCTGATTTGAAAGTCGATGCCGACATATTGTCGTTCGGCGCCAATCTGACGGGCTTCAATCTTGCCAACTTCTTCTCGCGCAATCTCGACAACATTCTCATCGGAAAATATTCCGGCGCGATCGAGCTCGGCTATTACGACCGCGCCTATAAGCTCCTGCTGTTCCCGCTGCAGAACATCAACCAGCCGCTGACGCGCGTGATGGTGCCTCTGCTAAGCCGCATCCATGAGGACAAGGCTCGATTTCGCGACATTTACGTGCGGACCAACTGGATGCTGGCTGCCGTTACCATGCCCGGCATTGCGGCGCTGACGATGACCTCCGATCAGGTCGTAGGACTTCTCTTCGGCCAGGGTTGGGCGCCGGTGGCGCCGATTTTCGCCTGGCTGGGCATCGCTAGCCTGGTCCAGTCCGTTTCAAGCACCACAGGCTGGATATTCATCTGTCAGGGCAAGACGAAGACCATGTTCCACTGGGGCATCTATTCGTCACTGACGACCGTCGCCGCCTTCATCGTCGGCTTGCACTGGGGTGCCGTCGGCGTTGCCGCGGCCTATGCCATCAGCGGTTACGTGCTGCGCGTTCCCGTGCTTGCCGTGCTGGTCCATCGAGTCGGTCCCGTCACAGCCGCCGACTTTCTCGTCATGCAGGGGCTTTTCATTGCCTCGTCCCTGCTCGCCTGGCACGCATACTCGTGGCTGCCGGCGTCGCTGACCGGACAGTCAGACCTGCTCGCGGTCTTTCTTGCGATTGCCCTCAATTACGGGATCGGTCTCATTCTCATGCTTGCGGTCGCCCAATCGCGCCGCGCGTTGTTCACCACCCTGTCCAATGCCGCGCGCAACATCCGCTGAGTGACCCTCGATCAAAGGCGCCAGCAGGTTTGTGGCCGACATTGCCGAGGCATGCTCCTCAAGCACCGCCTGAAGGCTGGTCTGGCGATAGAGGTTGAGGTTTCCTGCAAATCTGCCGAGCTTTTCGCTCGCTTCCTCAGGCGTCACTGTGTCGATGTCGAGCAGCACGTCGGCGACACCGATCCGCTTGGCTACTTCCTTGGTCTTGAACTCATAGGCGATTGGCAGCACCGGCGTGCCGACACAAAGCGACATGATCATCATGTGCATACGCGTGGCGACCACGAAGTCGAAGCCTTTCACCAGTGCCATCAACTGGTCCGGCGTGTGAAACGCAGCGTCTACGGTCACATGTTTGGCGATCTCCGGATCGAGTTCGGCGACGATCGCCCGTGCGGTCTTGGAATCGTCATGGGCATATTCCGGCACCCCCTGACACGTGGAGACGAAGGTCACCTCCTTGCCGTGGTCCCTGACGAGAATCGTCGCGATCTCGTGGATCGAATCGAGATAGCGGCGCATGCCACCTTCGCCGTCGCTGACATAGTTCCAGTGGCGGACGGAAATGGCGACGCGGCCTGTCGGCGCCGGCGGCTGACTGGAGGCTAGAATTTTCTCGATCCTGTCGGTTTCTGCCAGGGCAAAGACGGCATCGGCAACCACATGGCATTTGCCGAAATCCTTAACCAGATCCTGAATATGGTTTCTGGACCGTTCGTCACGCAGCAGGATGAGCGGGCTGCGGTCGAAGATCGGACTCAATTCCTGGCGGTTGTAACTTTTATTGAACGGGCCGAGCGATTGCGTGAAGAAGACCGGATCCTTGCCGAGCACGGCATCAAGCCGGAACTGATTGAGACGCCTCTCGAGATTGTAGTTCTCGACGAGATAGGTGCCGCCCGTCGTGACCACGAGATCGGCGCCAGTGTAGATATCGAGGCTGCGACGGTCACTCCGGCTGAAGAAAGTGCCAAGCGCGCTGCTCCCAAACCACCGCAGGGCCTGAAGGACAATTTTGTTGTAGATCGGTTTGATCCGGTTCTTCAGTCCATCGCCATTCTTGTACCTGAAAAGGGATTCCGACAGCAGCTTGTGAAATTCGAGGTCCGGATACTCCCTTTTCGGGTAGAGCCTCGCCGCGACCTCGGGCTGGCTGTCGAAGATGAAGAACTGCAGGTCGCTCCCGGCGACTGCCTTTAGGATGTGCCGGATCGCTAGGAGAATCGCTGCATCCCCGGTGTTCAGGCAGACTGTGTTTTCGACCACGATCTTCATGGAATTTACCTCATATCGTCAGCAGATTCCGCAGCTAGGCCAGCGGTGCTTAAGACGGGGGTGACCGAAAATGCTGCACGCCAGGACGATCCCGATGCGCTCCGCGTCACGATTAGGGCGCCGCACCAGGTCGGTGACCGCACGGTCCGAGTGGCACTAAAAGCAAGCCCGAGATTAACGCATCAATTTTGCAGTGCAACAGAAAACGTGGATCACTGCACCAAAAATGTTGCGATGCAGCAAGAGGTGTACTAGCATTCTTGTGGGTGGGCCAACAGCGGTCGAGTTTTCATGCTGCATGTCTTGTACCTTGTGCACGACGTTTCCGACCCGGCCGTGCGCCGAAGGATTACGATGCTCAAGGCAGGTGGGGCCCAGGTCACTTTGGCCGGCTTCCGTCGCACCACGAATCCGATTGCGGATGTCGAGGGATTGCGGCCGATCGACCTTGGCGCGACGCGTGATGGGCAATTCGGCCAGCGCCTCGCGGCGGTCGCCAAGGCGGCTCTATCGGTCGGCTCGAAGCTTGCCGGGGTGCCGAGGCCCGATCTCATCATCGCGCGCAACCTGGAAATGCTGGCGCTCGCCCGCCGCGCCAGTTCAGCCTTCGGTGCGTCGGTTCCGATCGTCTACGAGTGCCTCGACATTCATCGCCTTGTGCTGCGCAACGATGTCCTGGGCAAGGCGCTGCGCGCCACGGAACGCTTCCTGGCCAGGGACGTGAAGCTGCTAGTGACCAGTTCGCCTGCCTTCATCGCCAATTATTTCAAGCCGTTCGGCCAGGTCGCGGCACCCATCGATCTGGTCGAAAACAAGTATTTCGAGGCCGCGGCCATCTTGCCTGGCGCGCCCGAGGCCTTGGAGAGTCCGCTCGGCCCGCCATGGCGGATCGGCTGGTTCGGCGCTTTGCGCTGCCGCCGTTCGCTCGAACTGCTGGCCGATTTTTCCCGCCGCATGGACGGACGCTTCGAGATCGTGCTGCGCGGCCGTCCGGCTTTGTCCGAATTCCCGGATTTCCATGGCTTCGTCGAAGCCGAACCATGGCTGTCGTTTCGCGGGCCCTACCGTAACCCGGAGGACATGGCGGCGATTTATAACGACGTCCATTTTTCCTGGGCGATCGATTTCTTCGAGGCGGGGCAGAACTCCGAATGGCTTCTGCCCAACCGGCTCTATGAAGGCTGTCGTTTCGGCGCGGTGCCGATCTCGATGGGCAACACCGAGACCGGGCGATTCCTCAAGCAGCAGGATATCGGCGTGCTCTTGCCGCAGGCTTCGCCCGAGGCGCTCGAAACCGCGCTCGGCAAGATGGAAGAGCATCTCTTCGCCAGGCTGAAGTCGCGTGTTCTGGCCCGCAACCCGAGGACCTGGAGCTACGATCGAAGCGATTGCCGGGCGCTCGTCGAGCGGTTGCGCGGCCTGACCGCCGTGCCCGGCTCCTTTGTAGCCGAGGCATTGGCATAGGATGGCCAGAGATGGACAGAGGCGGATGACGCAGACTGAAAAACCCTCATCCTGCCTGATCGTTATTCCGTGCTTGAACGAAGCCGCCCATATCGGCGCGCTGCTCGATCAATTGCGACCCGCGGCCGCCAGGCTTGACGCCAGCATCATCGTCGCCGACGGCGGCAGCACCGACGGCACGCTGGCCATCGTCCAGGACATCGTTGCGAAGGACCAGCGCGTTATCCTGCTTCACAATGAGCGGCGCATCCAGAGTGCGGCGATCAATCTCGCCGTCGGCACGTTCGGTAAGGGTGCCGACTATCTCATCCGCATCGATGCGCATGGCGGCTATCCCGACGACTATTGCGACCGGCTGGTCGAGGAGGCATTGGCCACCGGCGCGGATTCGGTTGTGGTTTCGATGCTGACCAGCGGCAGCGGCACCGTGCAGAAGGCCGCCGCCGCGGCGCAGAATTCCAAGCTCGGCACCGGCGGCTCGAAGCATCGGCACCTTTCGGGAGGAGAGTGGATCGACCACGGCCATCACGCGCTGATGCGGATATCGGCCTTCGGGGCGGTCGGCGGTTATGACGAGACGTTCAGCCACAATGAGGACGCAGAGCTTGACTACCGCCTTCGTCAGGCCGGCTACAAGATCTGGATGAGCGGCAAGACGCAGATGGTGTACTATCCGCGCGCCTCGCTCATCGGCCTCTATTTCCAGTATCTCGGCTACGGTCGCGGCCGCGCCAAGAACGTGCTGAAGCACCGCGTCATCCCGAAGGTCCGGCAGATGGTGCCGCTGCTGGTGTTTCCGGTCGTGCTTCTGGCGGCCTTCTCTTTCGTGCATTGGCTGGCGGCGGTGCCGCTGCTGATCTGGGCGTCGGTATGCCTCGGCTACGGCATGTGGACGGCCATCCGCCAGCGCAATGCCGATATCGCGCTTGCCGGCGTCTCGGCGATGGTCATGCATCTTGGCTGGTCGGTCGGCTTCTGGCTGCAGCTTCTCGGCCTCGGGTCGCGGCGCGGGGTGGCGTGATGACGGCGCAGGCCAAGAACCGCGGCATCGACATCGGCGTCTGCACGTTCCGCCGACCGGAACTGGCTGACACGCTGCGCTCGCTCGACGCCATGGAGATTCCGGCGGGATTCGATGTCAGCATCGTCGTCGCCGACAATGACGACGCCCCGACCGCCCGTGATCTGGTGACGGCGCTGTCGCGGGAATTGACGGTGCCGATCCGCTATCAGCATGCCCCGGCGCGAAACATCTCGATCGCCCGCAACGCTTGCCTCGAAGCCAGCACCGCAGATTTCGTCGCCTTCATCGATGACGACGAGACGGCCACGCCCGCATGGCTCGCCGAACTGGTCGCTATGGCTGAAGCAAGCGGTGCCGCCGCTGTGCTCGGCCCGGTCAGGGCGCACTATCGCCCGGATGCGCCGGACTGGATGCGGCGCGGCGATTTCCATTCGACCTTGCCCGTCTGGGTGCGCGGCGAGATCCAGACCGGCTACACCTGCAACGTTCTGCTGCGGATGGGATCGGACAGCCTGCGCGTCCGCCGCTTCAGCCTGGCGCGCGGCCAGACCGGCGGCGAGGACACCGAATTCTTCGACCAGATGCACAAGGCCGGCGGCCGCATCGCTTTTGCGCCGGAAGCCTGGGTCGACGAGGTGGTGCCGCGCACAAGGGCGGCATTCGACTGGCTCGGCCGCCGCCGCTTTCGCGTCGGGCAGACGCATGGCCACCTGCTGGGGCGCAACGCGCGGGGCATCGGCCTGGTCAAGCAGGTCGGCCTGGCGTCGGCAAAGGCCATCTATTGCTTCGCCTCGGCACTTCCGGTCCTCATCAGTCCGGTTCGAAGGAACCGAAGCGTGCTACGCGGCATTATGCATGTCGGCGTCGTCAGCGGCCTTGTCGGCATCCGCGAAATCCGGCTCTACGGCCAGCCTTCGCCACAGGAGGGAGGCAATCGTGCAGCCTGATGTGAGCTTCGTGATTGCCGCCTATAACGCCGAGGCGACCCTCGACCGGGCGATCGCCAGCGCTATCGCCCAGAACAACGTCAGCGTCGAAATCATCGTCGTCGACGACCAGTCGCGCGACGCAACGCTCGATGTGGCGCGGGCCTATCCGCAGGATATCGTCCGCGTCGTCGCCCTTGCCAGCAATCGCGGCCCTGGCGGCGCCAGGAATGCGGGCCTCGACGCCGCCCGAGGCAGGTGGATCGCGGTTCTTGATTCCGACGACGCCGTCTTTCCCGATAGGCTCGCCGCCATGATCGCGCGTGCCGAGAGTGCAGGCGCCCAGATCGCCGTCGACAACCTCCAGGTCATTCGCGAGGACGGTGTCATCGAGGACGCGATGTTCCCGCGGCACTATCTGGAAGGCTTGCGCGAAATTTCGCTAGCCACCTACATCGCCGGCAACGTCCTCTTCGAATCGAAGTTCAATCTCGGCTATCTCAAGCCGATCTTCCAGCGCGAGTTCCTGAACGAGAACGGACTTCGCTATGATGAAAAACTGATCATCGGGGAAGACTACATCCTCCTGGCCAACGCCTTGGCCATGGGCGGCAAATGCGTCGTCGAACCTGATATCGGCTATGCCTACCATATCCGCAGCGGCTCCATCTCCCGCGTGCTCGAGCTTCACCATGTCGAAGCGATGCACAGGGCAGATGCGGTGTTCGCTCAAACTCATCAGATGGATGACGCCGCTCGGGCCGCGTTCGCCCGGCGCGGCCGCAGCCTGCGCAAGGCCGCTTCATTCCTGTCGATGGTTCAGCACATCAAGGCGCGGTCACCGCTCAAGGCGATCCTGACAGCGCTCGGCGACCCGGCGGCGGTCAGGCATATGGGCATGCCGATCGCCGTGCGGTTGCGAAGAATGGCGGCGCAGTTTGCCGTTGGGGTGGGCAGGTGAAGATGCAGGCACATGGAGGTTTTCGTGGCCTGTGAATGGACTGAAGTCGATCTCCTCAGAAGGAATTTGCGATGAAGAAAATCAGGAAGGCCGTGATACCGGTGGCGGGGCTTGGAACACGGTTCCTGCCGGCGACCAAATCGATGCCGAAGGAAATGCTTCCCGTCGTCGATAGGCCTGTCGTGCAATATGCGGTGGACGAGGCCTTCGAGGCGGGCATCGAGCACATCGTGTTCGTGACCGGTCGCAACAAGGCGGTAATCGAGGACTATTTCGACCTCCATCCGGAACTGATCGGAACCCTGGAACAGACCGGCAAGAAGGCGCAGTTGCAGTCGCTGGAAAGCCTTTTGCCGGTGGCCGGCGCCACCAGCTTCATCCGCCAGCAATCGCCGCAAGGCCTCGGCCATGCCGTCTGGTGCGCGCGCGAAGTCATCGGCAACGAGCCCTTCGCCTTGCTGCTGCCGGACATGGTCTCCTTTGGCGGGCGCGGATGCCTCGCCGAAACCGTCGACCTCTACGAGCGAACCGGCGGCAATGTCATCGCCGTCGAGCGTTGCGAACCGACCGAGACCAACAAATACGGCATTGTTGGCCGCGGCGCCGAGATCGGCAGTGGCTTCGAGGTGACGGCGATGGTCGAAAAGCCGGCGCCGGCCAACGCGCCGTCGAACTTCTACATCAACGGCCGCTACATCCTGCAGCCCGAGATTTTCGCGCTTCTGGGCAATCAGCAGCGCGGCGCCGGCAACGAGATCCAGCTGACGGACGCAATGGTCCGTCTGTCGAAGGATCAGCCGTTCTTCGCCCAGCCTTTCAAGGGTCGCATGTTCGACTGCGGTTCCAAGGAAGGGTTCATCCAGGCCAACATCGCCTTCGCGCTGGCGCGCGACGACATGAAGGGCCCGGTTTTCGAGATGCTTCAGGAGTTCGTCCGGACGCATGAACGTCAGGAAGAAGCCGCATAATGCCCATGTTTCGGGAGCATTTTCAGATGGTGGATGGCGCGGGGCGATAGGCTTTGCGCTGTCTGGCACGAGGTTTGCGTCGTTTTGCGCAAACGCTCCCGATCTTGGCGGCGCCTGCAAGCCAGGGCATGATCCCGGAAAGTGGGTCCCGGTTTCCGGAAAAGATCATGTTCAAACAGTGAGATAGAGCCCATTGCGATCAATCGGAATGGGACCGGCTCTAGAATTGGACCGAAGATGAACTATGCCAACTTTCCTCTCGACAAGAGGATGCCATTGCCGAATTCAGACGCAGGAGACGGCGAAGACTTCATCGATATCGAGCGGCTGCTTGGCATGGCCGCACGGCAAGCCAAGGTGGTTGCCGTGTGCGCCATCATCGGTCTCATTCTTGGCGTGCTCTATCTGCAGACCACGCCGCCCAAATATCAGTCGGTCAGCAGCGTGCTGATCGACGAAGGCTTGAACAAGATCGTCGATGACATCTCAGCGGCATCGACAACCATGCAGACCGATTCCGCCATCCTGAGCCAGATCGAAATACTGAATTCGACGCGGCTTGCCGCCGTGGTGGTCGACAAGCTGAAGCTCGACCAGAACGATGCGTTCATGAATCCGCCCGTATCGGCTCTGGCCCAGGGCGTCGGTCTGGCCCGGAGCCTGATCCAGTATGTTCGCCCCAGCCCCGCCACGCCGGGCGTCGGTGACATCAGCAAGCTCGACCCCGCCGCCCGCGATGCGCTTATCGCCACGTCTCGTCGCGACTACGCGATCCTCAAGCTGCAGAATGAGGTCCAGGCGGAGCGCACCGGGCGAAGCTTCGTGATCACCATAGGTTATCAGGCAACGGATCCGGCCCTCGCAAACGCGGTCACCAAAGCCTATGCCGATGCCTATCTCGCCGATCAGCTCGATGCCAGCTTCGACGCCACCGAGCGGGCGGCGGTCTGGCTGCAGGGCCGGTTGACGGAATTGCGCCAGAGCTCGCAGGCGGCATCGCTCGCGGTCGAGAAATTCAGGGCCGAACATGGCTTGGCCGCCAACAGCGATGGTCAGCTGATGAGCGACAAGCAACTCTCCGATCTCAACGCCCAGCTCATCGTCGCGCAGGCCGACACCGCACGCGCCAGTGCCCGCTACCAGCAGTACAAGGCAATTGTCGAAAGCGGCTCCGACAACGCTTTCAAGGATGCCGCCATATCGAGTGACCAGCCGAGCAGCTCGGTCATCGCGGCGCTCAAGACCCGCTACCTCACGGTCTCCAAGCGGCTGCAGGACGTCGAGGCGAATTTCGGCCCCCAGCATCCGCAGGCGGTGGCGCTTACCAAGGAGAAGACCGACATATCGACGCAGATTTTCGGCGAACTGAAGCAGCTGACCGAAAGCTATCGCAACGAATATGAAGTGGCGCAGGCGCGCGAGACCGCGCTCAGGGCCAATGTCGCGGCCGCACAAGGCAAGAGCTCCGTTGACAACCAGACGCAGGTCAAGCTGCGTGAACTCGAACAGCAGGCGACGGCGCTCACCACGCTCTATCAGACATTCCTCGGCCGCTATGAGGAAGCCGCGCAGCAGCAATCCTTCCCGGTCGGCAAGATCCGCATCATCTCGGACGCCTCGATGCCGACCTCCGCGTCAAGCCCACGCACGATCATCGTGCTGGGACTTTCGCTGGTTCTTGGCATGCTGATGGGCGCCGGCTTCGGCGGCCTGAACGAGTTCAACGAACGGTTCTTCAGGACCGGCGAGGATGTACGCGACCGGGTCGGCCTGAAATTCCTCGGCTATCTGCCAATGATCGGCGGCAAACTCGGCAAGGAAGAAAAGCCGGGCGATACCCAGGTGGATGCCAAGACCGCCAAATCGCTGTCGGCCGCGGAAAAACGGGCGCGCATGCGGGTCAGCATCGATTCGCCTGCCTCGATGTTCTCCGAAACGCTGCGCAGCGCCAAGATTGCCTTCGACGTCGTGCTGGAAGGGCAAGGCAGCCGCGTCATCGGCATCATCTCGGTGCTTCCCGGCGAGGGCAAGTCGACGGTCGCGGCCAATCTCGCCGGCCTGCTTGCCGCCAATGGCGCCAAGACGTTGCTGATCGATGGTGACCTGCGCAATCCCGGCCTCAGCCGTGGCCTCGGCATGGAAGCCGAGCAGGGCTTGATGGAAGCGGTGGTCAACGGCCAGACCTGGCAGTCCGTCGGCAAGATCGACAGGCAGACGAAGCTGGCGATCATCCCGGCCGTGCTGCGCGGCAACTTCTCGCATACCAGCGAACTGCTCTCCTCCGCCGGCATGCGGCGCTTCATCGGGAACGCCAAGGAGACATTCGAATACATCGTCGTCGATCTGCCGCCGCTTGGACCAGTGGTCGACGCCAAGGCCTTCGCGCCGCTGGTCGACGGTTTTCTGCTCGTCACCGAATGGGGGCGCACGCCGCGCGCCATGGTCAGGTCGATGCTGGAATCCGAACCGTATGTCGCCAACAAGATCGTCGGCGCGGTGCTGAACAAGGTCGATCTGAAGAAGCTGGCCAAATACGGATCGTTCGGCGGCTCGGAAAAGTTCTTCGATAAATACTCGACCTACTATCTGGAAAAATCGGAAGTGCGCAGCAAGGCACCGGTCTGATTTGACCGCTGCCAGGGCAAGGCCGGCCGCGTTCATTGTGGCTGCACGTGACGTGGCGATGCGCTAACCGGAGCAGACGATTGGTACGCGGCCTTGAGCCGGCAGCGGAAATGGTGCGGTCGAGCAGTAGCCGGATGCGTGGCTCGGCTTAGGTCGCCACCAGCTTGCCGCGATCATCGTCGCGCCGATTGCCATCGACCGGAGATAGAGATAAGGCGCTCCGGCGCGGACCATCGCCACTCAAGCATGGCAGCCCCGACAAGCCAAGCCCTTCAGCGGCTCAAAGGCCGATCCCGCGCTCCTTCAGGGCGGCGGCGATCTCGTCGAGGATGACCGGGTCGTCGATGGTCGCAGGCATCGCCCATTCTTCCTTGTCGGCGATCTTCTGCATGGTGCCGCGCAGGATCTTGCCCGAGCGTGTCTTGGGCAGGCGCTTGATCGTCACCACCGTCTTGAAGGCGGCGACCGGGCCGATGCGTTCGCGCACCAGGCCGACCACCTCGGTCTCGATGAGGCCGATATCGCGCGTCACACCAGCATTCAGCACCACGAAGCCGAGCGGAACCTGCCCTTTCATGGCGTCGGCAATGCCGATGACCGCGCATTCGGCGACATCGGGATGGGCCGAAAGCACCTCTTCCATGGCGCCGGTCGACAGCCGGTGGCCGGCGACATTGATGATGTCGTCGGTGCGGGCCATGACGTAGAGATAGCCGTCCTCGTCGACGATGCCGGCATCCGCCGTCTTGTAGAAGCCGGGGAACTCGTCGAGATAGGCTTGGCGGAACCGTTCATCGGCGTTCCACAGCGTCGGCAGGCAGCCGGCCGGCAGCGGCAGCTTGACCACCACATTGCCCAGCGTGCCGCGCGGCACTTCGTGGCCCGCATCGTCGAGCACGCGGATATCGTAGCCGGGCATCGGCACGCCCGGTGAGCCGTATTTCACCGGCAGCAGGCCGAGGCCGGCGGGATTGATCGTCATCGGCGAGCCGGTCTCGGTCTGCCACCAGTGGTCGACCACCGGCACGTTCAGCTTCTGCTCCGCCCATTTGATGGTTTCCGGGTCGGCGCGCTCGCCGGCGAGGAACAGCGTGCGGAATTTCGACAAATCGTGTTTCGCGATGAACTCGCCCTTCGGGTCCTGACCCTTGATGGCACGGAACGCGGTCGGCGCGGTGAAAAGTGCGACGACGCCATGCTCCGATATCACCCGCCAGTAGGTGCCGGCATCGGGCGTGCCGACAGGCTTGCCCTCGAACAGGATGCTGGTGCAGCCATGCAGCAGCGGCCCGTAGACGATATAGGAATGGCCGACCACCCAGCCGACATCGGATGCCGCCCAGAACACCTCGCCCGGGTTGACGCCGAACTCGTTTTCCATCGTCCATTTCAGCGCGACCATGTGGCCGCCATTGTCGCGCACGATGCCCTTGGGCTGGCCGGTCGTGCCCGATGTGTAGATGATGTAGAGCGGATCGGTAGCGAGCACCGGCACGCAATCGATATTGGCGCCCGCTGCTCGTTCGCGGGCGACGGCATCGGCGTAGTCGATGTCGAAATGCTCCCTCAGTTCGCAGCGCAGTTGGTCGCGCTGCAGGATCAGGCAGGCGTCCGGCTTGTGGCGGGAGATCTCGATCGCCTTGTCGAGCAGCGGCTTGTAGGCGACGACGCGGCCCGGCTCCAGGCCGCAGGAGGCGGAAATGATCAGCTTCGGCCTGGCGTCGTCGATGCGGGTGGCGAGCTCATGCGAGGCAAAGCCGCCGAACACCACCGAATGCACCGCGCCGATGCGGGCACAGGCCAGCATGGCGATGGCCGCCTCGGCCACCATCGGCATGTAGATGATGACGCGGTCGCCCTTGCGAATGCCGCGGTTCTTCAGCACCGAGGTGAGTGCGACCACCTCGCGCTTGAGTTCGGCATAGGTGAATTTCTTGACCGTCCCGGTGATGGCGCTGTCATGGATCAGCGCGATCTGGCCGGCGCGTCCGCCCGCCACATGGCGGTCGATGGCGTTGTAGCAGGTGTTGCAGGTGGCGCCGGTGAACCATCGGCCATAGACCCCGGCAGTGGCGTCGAACACCTTGTCGTAGGGCGAATACCAGTCGATGGCGCCGGCCGCGTCCGCCCAGAATTTCTCCGGGTCGCGTTTCCAGCCGTCATAGACCTCGTGATAGCGTGAAGCCATAAGGCCCTCCCCAGGAACGATTTTCTTCCCTCCAGATAGCGCGCTCTAACCTTGGCCGCAAATGTACGCCATTGTGCTGACGACATCGACCTGGTGCTTGGGGGCAAGCTGCTATGAAATTGCGATATGGGATTGGAGCCGCGATGTTTGCCAGGCGATCCTTGCTTCCATCCTTCCTGGCTGTCTTGCTCGCGATCTCCACCGGAGCCGCTCAGGCCGGCGATGCCGCGGCACGGCGTATCATCGGTTTTTCGCCCGACGGTGTCTATTTCGCCTTCGAGCAATATGGAACGCTCGATGCCGGCGCCTCGGACTCCGGCTGGTCGGAGATCGACATCATCGACACGCGCACCGATGAATTCGTCGGCGGCAAGCCGATCCTCGTCGTCGACGCGTCGGAGGAGGCGACGCTGACCCTGGAACAGGCGAGGGCGCAGGCCGCCGTCAGGGCGGCGCCCGTTCTTGCCAGATATGCCATCGCATCGCGCGGTGATCAGACAGCTTCCGATAAGTTCACCTTTCCAGGTGAGATGATTGCCTACAACGACATTTCCCGCCTCGAACAGGTGTCGCAGAAATGGCTGGCGCCGCTCTATGGCGAAACGGGTATTTCGACCATTCAGCTCGACCAGATCCTGGCGGCCAGCACGGGCGATTGTTCGGCGAGTTTCGATGCGGCGCGGCAAGGCGATACATCCGGCAAGGCGCTCGGCTTCCGGCTGACGCTGCAAGGGCAAGACAGCAAGCCGTTCAAGATCCTGCACGAGGACAAGGCCGTGCCGGGCTCAAGAAACTGCCCGACCTCCTACAGCCTGTCGGAATCCTACGAATTCACCCCGGCCGGCAAGCCGGCGGTGATCGTCGTGCTGGTACAGCGTTTCAGCCAGGGTTTTGAGGGGCGTGATCGCCGCTTCCTCGCCGTGACCGGGCAACCGCGCTGACACGACGGCCCAAAGTTGCCCTGTCGATGTCTATTGATGGTTCTAGATAGGCAGGGCCACAAGCATGAGACCAATGCCGCCAGCGATCAAAATTGCCGTCGCCAGCGCTTTTCTGTGACGTTCGAAGCTCGTCGGAGCCCGCTCCCAATTGTAACCCATACGCTATCTCCCCAAGACCCAGGCAGGCTTTACCTTACTCCAGGGAAGAAAAGCAACGGCCGAGCCGGTCGGTTCCCTTGTCCATGCCTCGCCTTGGCGTCTATTTCTGAGACGATTCCGGCCGGGAGCAGGCCGCGGATGCGATTTCGCGACCGGGACGAGGATCTGTCGGAACGCAAAACCGCGGCTGCCCGCCGCCGGTCTCCATGATCGGCTGATAGACAGCGTTCCATCGCCGCGCTATCTGAAATCCGGGGTTTTTGCATGGCTTGGTGGGGTTGGTGATGGAAATTGGCTCTGGAACGGTTCTGCGGCTGGCGGAAGACGCTTCGGTCCAGCATGTCGGCGATGGTGCAGTCGTGCTTTTGGCGCGCAGCGGCCAGCTTTACACATGCAACGGCACGACCGAAGCCTTCCTCGACAAGGTGGACGGCGCGCGCAACCTCGACCAGATCGTCGACCTGCTTTGCGGGGAGTTCGAGGTCGACAAGGGGACGCTCGATCAGGATATGGCGTCACTGGCCACCGATCTGATCGAGGAAGGTATCCTCGCCGCGCCGGGTGCTTGATGGCTAAAGATACGCGCCTGATGGCCGACGGTCCGCTCATGCGCGCCTTGTTTCGCTGCCATCTCTGGGCAAGCGCGCGGCTGATGCCGTTCCTGGTCGCCAACCGCAGCTTCGAGGACGTGCTCAAATGGGCGCCGCTCACCTCGTCGACGCCCTATCGCGGCTTGCCGTCCGCCTACATCGTCGCCAGCGTCAACCGCACCGTCCGCCATCCCTGGCTGATGCGCGACCGCAGGTGTCTGAGAGAGGGTCTGCTCGGCCATCGTTTCCTGCGCCTTGCCGGCTTCGATCCGGACCTGCGCTTCGGCGTTGATCCCCAGTCGATGCACGCGCCACGCATGTCGGCGCATTGCTGGGTCTGCCTCGACGGCAGGCCGGTGGTCAGCGACAGCCTTCCCGGCATGGTCGAGATCTACCGTCACCATGCCGATGCCACGAAGGTGCGTCCCGCTTGACCAGACCTTCAGCGTGCTACGCCCTCAACGGCCAGATTCTCGGCATATCGGCCGAGCGCACCGAGCTGTGGCGGGATTTCGACAGGATGTTCGCCGGCCTGCGTATCGCCGAACCCGTCGAGCCGGGCTTTCGCCTTGATATCACCGAGACCGACACCTTAGATGAGACACCCCACGGATCCCTCGTTTTCGATGGCGAGGTCCCGGAGGATGGCCACTGCCGGATGATTGAGGCCGGCGGCACCATCCATCTCGTCTTTCCCGCACGTCTCACCGTCTCGATCAAGAGCGACGAGGGTTGGGCCGAGCTCCGGGTGCGCCCCGGCACGAAAGTCGCCTGGACGGCCTGGATGCTGGTGCTCGACGCCGCGCTCGACGCTGGCGGCCAGCATATGTTGCATACCGCGGGCCTGACGTTGCCGGGCAGCGATGCGGTGGTGCTGATCCATGCCCCGAGCGGCACCGGCAAGACCACGACGTCGCTGGCTCTGGCAACGCAGGGCTTTGGCCTCTGCTCCGACGACGCCATGATCGTGAATGTCGCTTCAAGCAAGGTCGTGGCCTGGGGCTTGCCGCGCGCCGTCAAGATCCACCGGAAGACGGCGCAGATGATTCCGCGGGTGGCGCCATGCCTCGGCCAGACGTGGGATCGCAACGGCGAACAGCCGGTCTCGCTTGAAAGGCTGGCCGGGATCGTGCGGGTCGAAAACGCGTCCGCCCGGCCGGTAGCGGCCCTTCTGCACTTGGCGCGCTCCGCCGACAGCCAGACCCGGCTCGTCGCCATGGCCAGGACCGACGCAATGGTGGCGCTGGCAGTGGACAATGTCCGCACGGGCATGACCGGGCTGCTGCCAATGCAAAAACGCCGGTTGGCGACCATCGCCGGGCTGGTCAATTCGGTGCCGACCTTCCGGTTGGAGGTGGGCGCGCACCCGGCCGACGCGGCGGCGCTGATCAGCTCTACCCCGGATTGACGTCAAGTCAGGCAAGCTGTGGCCTGGCCTTGGCCAGCCGCTGGATCCATCGGAAGGCGTCGCGGCGCAGGCGCGAACCAAGCTTGTCCCTGGAATTGACGCCGAGCAGCGTATTCGTGGTGATCAACCGTCTGGCCAGCCGTATCGAGAGATCGGGCTTGATGCGGCCGGCGAGTTCAAGCGCGCGGGTCTCCTCGAACAATTCGCCGGTCACATTGAGCACAACAGCCAGTTCGAGCTCGATCCCGGTCATGCGGGCAGCGTCGAACAGGCACGCTTCCGCTTCCGCCGACTGCAACGCCCGCACCCCTTGCAGCACGTCGACGCAAAGCTGCAGCCGGTGGAATTTGTGGCCGCCGGCGGCATGCACGATGGCGATCGTCAAAAGCGCCGCCGGCGTGTCCGTCGCCTCGCCGTCGATGGCGCGCAATTCCCGGAACCCCAGCGACAGGCGCCGCCGCATGCCGGTGTCATGCACCAGATCGCCATGCAGTTCGACCAGCAGGCTCGAATTCTCCTTCTCCAGCCATTTGAACTCCTGCAACTCGTAGGATTGCGCCTCGTTGCTGCCAAGCTCGAAGCCGCATGCCGCGATCACCCGGTTTGCCCGCGCCAGGTTGGCCGGCTCGACCAGTATGTCGATGTCGGTGAACGGCCTGTCGGCGACGTTGCGGTAGAGTTTGCGCGCGAAGACCGGCCCCTTGACGATCCGCGCCGGAACGTTGTCCGCCGCCAGCCCCTTCATGATGCGGTCGCCATGGTACCGCAGCAGCATCGACTGGCCGGTGGCGATCGTCGCCTTCTGGCGCAGATCCTCCAGTCTGTCCCGCAGCCCCTGATCCGGTGGCAGCCGCGCGTCGCCGCTGAGCTTGCGCAGCATGATCGGCAGGACACCATGGAACTCGGCATTGTCGAGCAGCGCCGTCAGGGACTTTGCCGGCAAATTATCGGCGTCGAAGGCCGACGCTTCCGGATCGGCGTAGCGCAGCAGCAGCTTTTCTTCGGGTGGCGTGAGAGATGGCAGCATCAACCCGGACAATGTTGCGGCTAAAGGGATTGTCCAGGATGGTTGCAGAAAAGCGGAGTGGAAGCCAGCGTTACATGCCCCATCGCAGTGCCGCCGTGCGCACCGGCGCATCCCAGAATGCCGTCGTCTCGTCGTCGAGCATGGTGAGTGTGATCGAGCAGCCGGCCATGTCGAGCGAGGTGACGTAGGAGCCGACCAGCGAACGGGTCACCGTCACGCCGTGCTTCTCGAAAATCGCCCGCGCGCTGTTGTACATCAGATAGAGTTCCATCAGCGGCGTGCCGCCGAAGCCATTGACGAACAGCAGCGCCGGGCCTTTCGCCCCGTCGCCGAGATCGCCCAGGATCGCGGCACAAATCTCCTGCGCGATAGCGTCGGCGCTTTTCAACGTATCGCGCCGGCGGCCGGGCTCGCCATGGATGCCGACGCCGAATTCCATCTCGCCGTCGCCGATGTCGAAAGTCGGCTTGCCCGCCGCCGGCACCGTGCAACTGGTCAGCGCCACGCCCATGGAGCGGGTGGCAGCGTTGACGCGGTCGCCCACTGCCTTCAACGACGCCAGCGCCAGGCCATGTTCGGCCGCCGCGCCGACGATCTTTTCCACCACCAACGTGCCGGCGACGCCACGCCGGCCGGTCGTATAAGAAGAATTCTCGACGGAGACATCGTCATTGGTCACGACCTGCTGGATCCCTTCCGACATCTCTGCCGCCATGTCGAAGTTCATCACGTCACCCTCGTAGTTCTTGACGATGAACAGGCAGCCGGCGCCGGTGTCGACGGCTTCCGCCGCCGCCAGCATCTGGTCCGGTGTCGGCGAGGTGAACACCTGGCCGGGGCAGGCGGCGTCCAGCATGCCATGGCCGACAAAGCCGCCATGCAGCGGCTCGTGGCCGGAGCCGCCGCCGGAGATCAGCGCCACCTTGCCCGGCCGCAAGGTCTTGCGGCGGATGAATTTGTGCTCGTCGCCAAGCACCAGGATGTCGGCATGGGCGGCAACGAAACCGTCGAGGCTCTCGGTCAGCACCGTGTCCACCGAATTCATGAATTTCTTCACGGCCGTCTCCTCCCGAAATAGGCGTGACATCGAAGCAATTCCAGGAAAAGTGTGTAACGGTTTTCCGTCCGGAATTGCGTACAAACTCCAAGGGGTCAGCCACCCTTGCCGGTGATGCTGGTGATCTTCTGGATGAAATCGTTGACAGCCCTGTCGAGCGCGGCGTTCTGCTTGTCGTCGCCGAAATCCGGCACGATCAATGAAACATGCCGCGTCTTGCGCATGCCTGCCGCGACCGACATTTTTCCCGGATGCGCCTGATGATAGGCTGCGAGAAACTGATCGCGCTCTGCCGGGCTGAAATGGCACACCGAAAATATAGCCGGCAAATGTTTTGACGGGATCGGGATCGAATAGGCCGGGCTCGAAATCTGCGTGACGAAGCTGCGATGCTTGCCGAGCGCGTCGGCGAGGCGCTGGCGCATGCCGGACGGCCGCTGGTCGATGACGTGCGACAGGATCGTCTTGTAGGCGCGGATTGCCTCTTCGGAACCGGGTTCGGGCTTCTTGTCGATCATGCCAGCCGCGCCTAGACCGAAATATCGGCGATGGCCGCCTTGGCCATGGCGAGTTGCGCCGGCGCGACGGAAAGATCGCGCAGGCCGGCCTCGAGCAGCGACGGGATCGAGGCGGGATCGCCGCCGGCATCGCCGCACAGGCTGACCGGAATCTTTTCACGCTGGCCGAATGCGGTCACGGCGGCGATCAGCCGCAGCACGGCCGGATGACGGACCGAATTGAGATGTGCCACGGCGGCGTTGTCGCGGGCCGCAGCCATGACATATTGGGTGAGATCGTTGGAGCCGATCGAGAAGAAGGCGGCCTCGGCAAAGGCTTCCGGCACGATCGCCACCGAAGGCACCTCGACCATGATGCCGAGCGGCGGCATCTTGTGCGCGATGCCGCGCGCGGCAAGCGCTGCCTGTTCCTCGGCGAACATCGCCGCTGCCTGCCTGTATTCCTCAATAACGGCGATCATCGGGAACATCACCTTCAGACTGCCGTGCACGGCGGCGCGCAACAGCGCACGAATCTGTACACGAAAAACCTCCGGTCTTGCCAGCGACAGCCTGATGCCGCGCAGGCCAAGAAACGGGTTGCTCTCCTCGACGGTGAAGCCCGGAACCGGCTTGTCGCCGCCGGCATCGACGGTACGGATCGTCACTGGCTTGCCGCCGGCCCACTCCAGCACCTTGCGGTAGGCGCGATATTGCGTCTCCTCATCCGGAAGCGTCCTGCCGAACAGGAATTCGGTGCGCATCAGGCCGACACCGTCGCAGGTGGCGATGTCGATGCCGTCGACTTCGGACGGGTCGGCGATGTTGACCTGCACGCGCACCACCGTGCCGTTCTTGGTCACCGCCGGCCGTGCCAGGAACGTTCCAGCCCGGTCGCGGCGCATCGAGAACGACGACGACGATTGGCGAAAGGCGGCGATATCGTCCTTGGAGGGTGACAGCACGATGCCGCCATGTTCGGCGTCGAGCAGGGCGATGCCCGCAAGGTGAGCCGGCGAAGCGCCCAGCCCGACTACCATAGGAATGCCGCGCGAGCGCGCCAGCATGGCGACGTGGCTGGCGGTGCTGCCCGCCTTCAGCGCGATGCCGCCGCCGCTGCTCCAGTCGGTTTCGAGAAAGCGCGTCGGCGCGATGTCATCGCCATAGAGAATGGCGCCGGCCGGTGCCTGGATATCGCTATCCTCGGTCAGCGCCCGCAGCACCTGGTCCTTAATGTCGCGTATGTCGGCGGCACGCGCGCGGAAATAGTCCTGGTCTGAGGCATCGTAGCCGGCGATCTCGGCATCCAGTGCCTGTCGCCACGCCACATCGGCGGGTTGACCAGTCCCGATCGCGGCAAAGGCCGGGCGGCTCAGTGCATCGTCTTCCAGCATGGCGATTTGAAATTCAAGAATATCGGCGGCGTCGCCGTCGGCGGTTTGGATCAATGCGGTGAGACGAGCGGCCGCACTGGCGATTGCGCTCTCAAGCGCCGCCTTCTCTTCGGCGGCTGTGGCCTTGCCGACATAGGATGCGGCAATCCGGTCGAGATCGAACAGCGGCCCCTCGGCATAGCCGACCGAGGCCGAAATGCCTTGCAGCCTAAGCGGTCCGGACATGGTCCGTGCCTTCATCGAAGTCGCGCCGCACCAGTTCGACCAGCGCGTCGACGGCATCATCGGCGCCGTCGCCGCTCGCCCTGATGTGCAGCAGCGTGCCTTTCGGCGCCTTGGCCGCCATCACCTTGACGATGCTCTTGGCGTCGAACCATGGCCCGTTGGCGGCCAGCGCTATTTCCACCTCGGCGGCAAAAGTCTTGGCCAGCTTGGTGAACTTCACCGAAGGACGCGCGTGCAGGCCCACCTCGTGGGTGATCACAACGGTCGCTTCGGCTGCTGCGGACATGTCGTCAAGCTTCCCGTTCACTCACGACGGCGACAATTCATGTGCCGTCGCCACCACTTCTTTCAGCGAGGCACCGCCTGAGGCCTCGGTCGCCGCCATGATCGCGCCCTCGACGATCGGCGCGTTGCACACGATGATCTTTTGCGACCGTGGCTCGCCGATCATCTCCACCGCCATTTCGCTGTTGGTCTCGGCGCCGCCGAGATCGACCAGGATGGCGACACCGGCTTCCGACCAGGCCTTGTCGATGGCGCCCATGATCGCCTCAACATTGGTGCCGAGCCCGCCATGGCCGTTTCCGCCGCACCATGCAAGCGGCACTTCGTCGCCCACCATCTGCCGCACCATGTCGGCCGTGCCCTCGGCGACCAGCGGGGAGTGCGAGACGATGACGATGCCGACATTGCTCATGGCTGACCTTCCAGCGTTTCGACGATCGTGCGCACCAGAAGCGCGGTCGAACGCGCGCCGGCATCCATATGGCCGATCGAGCGGTCGCCGAGGAACGAGGCGCGGCCACGCAGCGCCTTCATTGGCACGGTCGCCTTAGCCGCGGCGTCGGCGAAGTCAGCGATTTCCGATCCAGTCTTTCCCTCGACCAACGCGTCATGCACCGGCTGCAGCACGTCGAGCATGGTTTTTTGGCCGACCTGCGACTTGCCACGCGCGGCCACCGCTTCGATCGCCTTGCCGAAGGCGGTGGTGAGATTGGCGCGGTCGGGCGCCGCCGAAATCTCCTTGCCGAGCGCCATAAACAAGGTGCCGAACAGCGGGCCGGAAGCGCCGCCCACGGTCATCACCAGCTTGGTGCCGATCGCCTTCAGGGCTTCGGGCAGCGGCTTGGCCGAAAACGACTCGGCCTCGGCCCTCACCGCCTCGAAGCCGCGCTTCATGTTCAGCCCGTGGTCGCCGTCGCCGATCGCCTGGTCGAGCGCCGTCAACTCTTCGGCGTGAGCGGCGATCGTATCCGCGGCGGCCACGATCAGCCCGGCAAGGTTCAGCGCCGCCATGTCACCCGCATTCTTGGTTTCCACCTTTCCGGCAGTATCGAAATAACGCTCATTCGACAACTGGAGCATGCGTCAGGCCGCTTCATGCAGCGCGGCGGCGACCGCGAAGACCTCGGCCACCGCATGCGCGCCGGGGTCTACAACGCCTTGCAGCTTACCGCCGACATAGGCGGACCGTCCGGCTCTCGCCCTGTCCATGGCGGCGGTGGCCTCGGCACCGCGTCGGGCCGCTGGTGCCGCATCTTCCAGGCCACTGGCGGCGAGCGCTTTCAGCGCGGGTTCCAGGGCATCAATCATCGTGCGATCCCCCATCCTTGCACCGCCATAGAACGTCATCCGCTCCAGGCCGGCCAGCAGCGCCTTGGCCAGGTTCGCGCCGCCGTTCAGAGCCTGCGCCGCCGCGGTGAAAAAGATCGACAGCAGCACGCCGCTGGAGCCGCCCATGGACGCGCTCAGTATGTCACCTATCGCACCAAGGGTCGCGGCAGGTTCGGCAAGCGGCAGCGTGTCGAGCCGTTCCAGCACGCTGCGTGCGCCGGTCGCTGCCGTCGAGCCGGTGTCGCCGTCGCCTGCCTTGGCGTCCAGCGCGTTCAAGGTGCCTTCGAGCGCGATCAGCCTTTCGCAGACCGTGACGACCAGCCGTCTGGTGCGTGCATCCTGGGTGGGCTTGGGCACCGCGCTCTGTCCGGCCGCTTTCGCCATCGGCACGACGGCAGGCGGCACAACGGGCTTTGCCGGTATCCAGGCATGCGGGCCGACCGGCGCCAGCAAGGCTGTTTCGCGTGCCGCGTCGAGCCGGATCAGCGACAGCGAGAAGCCGTTCATGTTGAGCGCCGTCATCAGCGGGCCCGGGCCGATCGTCAGCTTGATCGCTTTGGCGAGTGGTGCGGCAAGCACCGCGTTGGCGATAACGGACATTTCGAGCGGTGGCACCGAACCGAGATTATTGATCAGCAGGGCGTAGCTGGCCGCAGGGTCGAGCCGTGCCGACAGGCGCTCGGCCATGATCGCGACCAGCCTGTCGGCGCTTTGCACCGCAATGCGCTCGACGCCCGGCTCGCCATGAATGCCGAGGCCGAGCTCGCCGTCATTTTCGCCAAACCGGTCTTCATGCGGCTGACCGGGGATCGAGCAGGACGACAGCGACATGCCGAGCGAAACGATGTCCTTCGCAGCCGTGCGCGCGGCTGCCGCAACGGACGCGAGGTCATGACCGGCTTCCGACAGATGGCCAGCGATCTTGTGCACGAACAAGGTGCCGGCGACGCCGCGCGGCTGGGTGATGTCAGGCAAAGCGATATCGTCGGCGACGATGACCATTTCGACACGAAACCCTTCGGCGCGCGCCTTCTCGGCCGCCAGGCCGAAATTGAGACGGTCGCCGGTATAATTCTTGACGATGAGCAGGCAGCCGGCCGGGCCGGTCACCGCGCGAATTGCCGCCAGCACGGCTTCGACGCTCGGTGAGGCAAAGATCTCGCCCGAAACCGCCGCCGTCAGCATGCCCTTGCCGACGAAGCCGGCATGCGACGGCTCGTGCCCGGCGCCACCACCGGAGATGACGCTGACCTTCGTCTTGTCCCAACCGGCGCGCAGGATCACCTTGATCTCGGGATAGCCGTCGAGGCGCGCGAGATCGCCTGATCCGATGGTCCGCAACAGACCGTCCAGCGCCTCGGTGACGATCGTTTCCCTGCGATTGAAAAAGTGCTTCATCGAATTCGTCCCGTACTCGCAAAGTCAAAAACCGGCGCCGAGCCCTTGGCAGGCAAACACCGAAAACCGCTCACATCAGCCCCATTCACATCAGTCGTTGTCCGTCGGCGCCAAAATACAGCGGCGACCGGTAGCGGATCACCACTCTGTCGCCCTGCGCCAGATCCGTGTCGGGGTCGGTCAGCGTCACCAGTTTCTTCGACCCAACCGTCACATGCAGGTGGTTCTGGTCGCCGAGATGCTCGACCCAGTCGACCACGCCGTCGGCGTGGCCGTTGGTTGCCTTTTCGATCGTCAGATGTTCGGTGCGCGCGCCGATCGTCTTGGTTCCCGCCGGCGCGCCACCATCGGGCAGCAGTCCGGTCGGCAGAAGATTGATCGCCGGCTGGCCGAGTCTTGCCGCGACATGCAGGTTCGCCGGCTCCGAATATATGATTCGCGGCGAGCCGATCTGCACCAGCACGCCGTCGGCAAGGATGCCGATGCGGTCGGCCATCGTCATCGCCTCGATCTGGTCGTGCGTGACATAGAGCATGGTGGCGCCGAGTTCGGTCTGGATGCGCTTCAGCTCGAGCCTGAGATCCCCGCGCAGCTTGGCGTCGAGCGACGACAGCGGCTCGTCCATCAGATAGATCGAGGGCTTGCGCACCAGCGCGCGGCCGATGGCGACGCGCTGCATTTCGCCGCCCGAAAGCTTGGTCGAGCGGTTGGCGAGCTTGTGATGGATGCGCACCATCCTGGCCACCTCCTCGACCCGGCGGCGGATCTGGTCTTCCGGCATTTTCCGAGCCGGCGAGCGCAGCGGGAAGGCGAGATTGTCGAACACCGACAGATGCGGATAGAGCGAATACTGCTGGAAGACGAAGGCGGTGTCGCGCTCTGCCGGCGACAGCGTCGTGGCATTGTGGCCGCCGATTTCGATCGCGCCGGAATCCGGCCGTTCCAGCCCGGCGATGAGCCGCAGCGTCGTCGTCTTGCCGGCCCCCGTCGGTCCGAGCAGCACGACGAACTCGCCATCTGATATATGCAGATCAAGGCCGTCGACGGCGGCATGGTCGCCAAAACTCTTGGTCACGTTCTTGATGTGCACGTCAGCCATGCTGGGCCCTCCGCTCGGAGGCGACATCGTGGATCGCGGTTCTCACGGCGCGGCCGGATCCTTTCTCGAACAGCGACAGCCGCGCGCTGCTCAGCGCCAACCCGACATGGTCGCCGGTGGAGAGCCGGATTTCGGCCGGGACGCGTGCCTTGATGATGCCGTCCGCCGTCTCTACCGCCACGATTTGCGTGGTGCCCAGATATTCGGTGCCATAGATGGCACCGCGCAGCTTCGAATTGTCGTCGAAGCGGATGTGTTCGGGCCTGATGCCGAGCACCATGTCGGCAGGTGCGATATCCTCGCGCACCTCCGGCACCGAGACCTTCGCGCCTTGGACGACGATCTCCCTGGCACCCTTGGCGAGCCCGCCGCCGAATCCCAAGAAATTCATCGGCGGCGAGCCGATGAAGTCGGCGACGAACATGGTCGCCGGGCGGTCGTAGATTTCGCGTGGCGTGCCGAACTGTTCGATGACGCCATGGTTCATCACCGCGATCTTGTCGGCCATCGACATCGCTTCCATCTGGTCGTGCGTGACATAGACCGTCGTGGCGTGGATGCGGTTGTGCAGCTCGCGCAGCTCATGGACCATCAGATCGCGGAATTCGGTGTCGAGCGTGCCAAGCGGCTCATCCATCAGGAAGCATTTGGGCCGCCGCACGATGGCGCGGCCGAGCGCCACGCGCTGGCGGTCGCCACCGGCAAGGCCGGAGACGGATTTGTTGAGCAGATGGTCGATGCGCAGAAGCTTCGCCGTCTCCTCGACCCGCGTGCGAATCTCGGCCGAAGGCATGCCTTGCGCCAGGAGCGGAAAGCCGATGTTCTTGCGCACGTTCATGTGCGGATAGAGCGCGAACAGCTGGAAGACGAAGGCGATGTCGCGCTCGCGTGCCCGCCGCATGGTGACGTCGTCGCCGCCGAGCAGGATCTGGCCGCCGGTCGGCAATTCGAGCCCGGCAATCATTCGCAAGGTCGTCGTCTTGCCGCAGCCCGATGGCCCTAGCATGACGAAGAACTCGCCATCCTCGACGACGAAGTTGGAATCCTTCACGGCGACGAAATCGCCGAAGGCCTTTCTCAGGTGCTGGACGCGAATTTCGGCCATGATTATTCCGGGAACTTCGAGACGATGATGAACATCACCGTGCCGGCGAGCATGGTGATGAAGGAATAGGTGTAGAGCGACAGCGCGAAGGGCTGGAACAGCATCAGGAAGCCGATGGCGATCAGCGCCGTCGCGATGTTTTCCATCAGGCCGCGGCGGAGCGCGCGCGGCCAGGACGAGCGCTTGGCAGAGCTGCGGCGGGTCATGGCGACAACCTCCGCGACACCTTCTCCCCGTCACTACACGGGGAGAAGGTGGCCCGAAGGGCCGGATGAGGGGCGGCGCCCAAGTCCGGAAAGCTAGCGCTGCCCCTCATCTGCCTGCCGGCATCTTCTCCCCGTAAACGGGGGGAAGGGACGCTGCCGCGCCGTCGGTTCCATGCCTGCTGACAACTCATGATGCTGCTCATTTGCGCACCGCGCCGAAAGTGATGCCGCGCAGCAATTGCTTGCGAAGCAGGATGGTGAAGACCAGGATCGGCACCAGGAAGATCGTCGTGCCGGCTGCTACCGCCGGCCAGTCCTGGCCGCCTTCGCCGATGATGGTCGGGATGAAGGGCGGCGCGGTCTGCGCCGTGCCGGAGGTCAGGAGTGCCGCGAAGGCGTATTCGTTCCAGGCGAAGATCAGGCAGAAGATAGCGGTCGCGGCAATACCGGTCGTGGCTTGCGGCAACACGGTGCGCCAAAAGGCCTGCAGCCGCGTATAGCCGTCGATCATCGCCGCTTCCTCATATTCGCGCGGGATCTCGTCGATGAAGCCTTTCAGCAGCCACACCGCCAGCGACACGTTGACGGCCGTGTAAAGCAGGATCATGCCGAGCGCCGTGTCGGACAGGCCAAGCTCGCGGTACATCAGGTAGATCGGAATGGCGACGGCGATCGGCGGCATGAAGCGCGTCGACAGGATGAAGAACAAAAGGTCGTCGGCCAGCGGCACCTTGAAGCGCGAGAAGCCGTAGGCCGACAGCGTGCCGAGAAACACCGCGCAGAAGGTCGAGCCGAAGGCGATGATCAATGAGTTGAGGAAGCGCGGCAGGAAGTTGGAAGGGCCGGCGATCACCATGTTGCGCTTGCGCGTGGTCTCGTCGCAGAAGCTCGTCGCCGGTCCCAGCGAGTTGATGTATTCCGGCGTCTGCCGCGTCCGCGTCGTGAACAGATTGCAGTAGCCTTCGAGGCTCGGCTGGAACAGGATCTTGGGCGGATAGGCGATCGAATCCGGCGGCGTCTTGAAGCTGGTGGCGAAGATCCACAGCAGCGGCACGATCGAGATCAGTGCATAGGCAATGATGATCGCGCCGGCGATGCGCTTCGAGTTGGCCGAAGGTGCGACGACCGAGTGGGCTGTGGTCAGGCTCATCTCTGCTTCACCTTGTTGAGCGCCTTGACGTAGATGTTGGCGAGGCCAAACACCGCAACGAACAGGATGATGGCGAAGGCCGAGGAATAGCCGGTGCGCCAGCTTTCGAAGGCTTGCCGCTTCAGCGTGATCGAGGCGACCTCGGTGGTCGAGCCCGGCCCGCCGCCGGTCAACAGATTGACCATGTCGAACATCTTGAAATTCTCGATGCCGCGAAACAGCACCGCCAGCATGATGAAGGGCAGCGCCATCGGCAGGGTGATCGACCAGAACTGCCGCCAGTTGGAGGCGCGGTCGACCTCGGCCGCCTCATAGATGTATTCGGGAATGGAGCGTAAGCCCGCGAGGCAGATCAGCATCACGTAGGGCGTCCACATCCACGTATCGACGATGATGATCGACCAGGGCGCCAGCGACACGTTGGAGAGCATCTGGATATCGGTCGGCGGGATCCTCGTGACGAAGGAAATCGCGTAGGCGAACAGGCCGATCTGCGGTTCGTAGAGGAAGCGCCAGAAATTCCCGACCACCGCCGGCGACAGCATCATCGGCACCAGGATCAGCGTCGTCCAGAAGGCATGGCCGCGGAACTTCCTGTCGATCAGCCAGGCCAGCGTGAAGCCGATCAGCGTCTGCAACAGGATGGTCCAGAACACGAAATGCGCCGTGGTCTGCATGGCGATCCAGATATCCTTGTCGCCGAGGATGCGCTGGTAGTTGGCAAAGCCGAGATTCTTCAACACTTCGTTCGGGCGGTTGGCGCGGTAGTTGGTGAACGACAGGTAGATCGCCCAGAACAGCGGGAAGATGTTGATGGCGAGCAGCAACAGGATCGTCGGCGAGATGAACAGCCAGGCCAGGCCCTTGTCGCTGATGCCCCGGACTTTGCGGGCCAACGGTTCCGGGGTCGCCCGGGCAACGTTCTCCGCGGTCCGATTGAGCATGGTGAGTCCTGCTTCGGTCACTTGGTCGTCTCTGTCATGGAATTTATCTGAACCGCGTCCCGTGCCAAGGGCGGCACGGGACCAAGAGCATGATGCCGAAAAGTGTGCAGCGGTTTTCGGACGACATCATGCTCTCTCTCTTTTTATCCCTGGAGGCGGATGATTTCTGGTCGGTTCGACCTGAAAATCATCCGCCTCCAGGGCCTAGCTCGGGAGGAGCCGATTACATCTTGCCGTCGTCCTCGAAGACCTGCGTCCAGTCCTTGACGAGGCCGTCGAGTGCGTCCTTGGCCGATCCCTGGCCGGCGACGACATAGTCGTGGAAGCGCTTCTGCGAGGCCTGCAGCAGCGGTGCGTAGCTGGGCTCGGCCCAGAAGTCCTTCACGATGGCCATCGAGTCGAGGAAGGTCTGCGCGTAGGGCTGGCTGGCCGGGAAGGCAGGATCCTTGACCACCGCGTTGAGGCAGGAATAGCCGCCGAGCGACCACCACTTGGACTGCACGTCCTTGTTGGCGAACCACTTGATGTATTTCAGCGCCGCTTCCTGCTTGTCGGAATAGGACACCACCGAGATGCCCTGGCCGCCGAGCTGGGCGAACTGCTCGCCGTCGGGACCCTTGGGATTGACGAAGTAGCCGATCTTGTCGCCGCCGACATTCTCGTCCTTTTGCAGGCCAGGCCATGTGAAGGCGAAGTTCATGTGCATCGCCACCTGGCCGGATTTGAAGGCATCGACACCTTCGCCCATGTAGCTGTTCGAGGCGCCGGGCGGTGTGCAGCAATCATAGAGCGCCTTGTAGAACTCCAGGCCCTTCACCGACTTGTCGGAGTTGACGAAGCCTTCCATCTCATAGGGCTTCTTGGGGTTCTCGTACTGGAAGCCATAGCTGTAGAGCACGTCCATGGCGCCCATGGTGATGCCTTCAGAGCCGCGCTCGGTATAGATCGAGGCGCCGTAGACGGTCTTGCCGTCGATCTCACGCTTCTGGAAGAACTCGGCGACCTGCTTCAGCTGGTCGAAGGTGGCCGGCGGGCCGAGATCCCAACCGTACTTCTCCTTGAATTCCTTCTGCAGTTCCGGCTTGGAGAACCAGTCCTTGCGATAGGTCCAGCCGACGACGTCGCCCATGGCCGGCAACGCCCAGTAGTTCGGCGTGTTCTTCGGCCATTCCGAATAGCCGACGACGGTTGCCGGTACGAAGTCGTCCATGCTGATCTTCTCCTTGTCGAAGAAGTCGTTCAGCTTGACGTAGTGGCCGTTCTCGGCGGCGCCGCCGATCCACTGGCTGTCGCCGATGATCAGGTCGCACAGCTTGCCGTGCGAATTCAGCTCATTGAGGAACCGGTCGGCATAGTTGGTCCACGGCACGAACTCGAATTTCATGCCGATGCCGGTTTCCTTGGTAAAATCCTTGGACAGTTCGACAAGCGCGTTTGCCGGGTCCCAGGCGGCCCAGCAGAGCGTCAGGTCTTCAGCGTGCGCGACGTTCGAGACGGCTGTCGACGCTGCAATCGCCGAGGTCAGTCCCAACGCCAGTTTCAAACTCGATTTCATGTCTTCCTCCCATTTGCGAAACGCGCCCGGATGACGGTTTCAAGAGCCTTCAACCCCTCTCCTCAGGGGCCCAAACATGGCGGCGCAACAGCATCGCAGATGTTTAGTAATTTGTTTAGTGATGCAATTTTTACTAAACAAGGCAAGCAAATTCGTTGCTGCGCCGCAGCATGCTCATGGCGATGTCTGAAAACGTTGGGAAAAGCGCTGGTCGGCTACGGCCTGGCGGTCGTCGGTGGAGCCGGCTGCTGACCATGGTGCGCGAGCAAGCGCGGCTGGGCACCGTGCGCTGGAACCCGTTTTCCCGCACCCGGCTCTGAGCCGCCCCGGTTGCACGGCGACCGTAACCGCTGATATGCGGACGCCATGACGACAAAGCCCTTGCCCGAGCTTCCTGTTTCCGACGTGCTGCCGGCGCTGCGCGAAGCGCTCGGCCATGGCAACAGCGCCGTGCTGGTGGCGCCGCCCGGCGCCGGCAAGACGACGCTGGTGCCGCTGGCGCTGCTCGATGCGTCCTGGCTTGGGGCCGGCAAGATCGTGCTGCTCGAACCGCGCCGGCTCGCCGCCCGCGCCGCCGCCCGCCGCATGGCCGAATTGCTTGATGAGGAGCCCGGCGCCACCGTCGGCTACGCCATGCGCATGGAGAACCGCACCTCGGCAAAGACCAGGATATTGGTGGTCACCGAGGGCGTGCTCGCGCGCATGATCCTCGACGACCCAGACCTGCCCGGCGTCTCGGCGGTGATTTTCGACGAATTCCACGAGCGTTCGCTCGACGGCGATTTCGGTCTGGCATTGGCGATCGACGTGCAGGGCGCGCTGCGGCCGGATCTGCGGCTGCTGGTGATGTCGGCGACGCTCGATGGCGCGCGCGTCGCGAAGCTGCTGTCGGGCGCCCCGGTGATCGAGAGCGAGGGCCGCGCCTTTCCTGTCGATGTGCGTTACGACGAACGGTCGGCGGGCACCACCATCGAAGACGCCATGGCCAAGGCGATCCGCGCCGCCCTTGCCGACGAGAGCGGCAGCGTGCTCGCCTTCCTGCCCGGCCAGCGCGAGATCGAACGCACCGCCGAGCGGCTGGCCGACAGGATCAGTGCCGATACCGACATCGTGCCGCTCTACGGCATGCTCGACGGCAAGGCGCAGGACGCGGCGATCAAGCCGGCGCCGCCAGGCCGCCGCAAGGTGGTGCTGGCCACCTCGATCGCCGAGACCTCCATCACCATCGACGGCGTGCGCGTCGTCATCGATTCCGGCCTGTCGCGGCTGCCGCGCTACGAGCCGGCGAGCGGCCTTACCCGGCTGGAGACCGTGCGCGTCAGCAAGGCTTCCGCCGACCAGCGCGCCGGCCGTGCCGGCCGCACGCAGCCTGGCGTCGCCATCCGGCTGTGGCGGGCCGAGCAGACGGCCGCACTTCCCGCCTTCACGCCACCCGAAATCCTGGAAGCCGACCTGTCCGGCCTGCTGCTCGACTGCGCCGCTTTCGGCGTCGCCGATCCGACAGGGCTCGCCTTTCTCGATCCGCTGCCGGCGCCAGCGCTCAACGAGGCGAGGGCGCTGCTGCGCGCTCTGGATGCTATCGACGAGGATGGGCGCCTGACCGATGCGGGTATGGCGATGCGCAAGCTCGCTCTGCCCGTGCGGCTTGCGCATATGGTCGCCGAGGCAGCCGAGAGCGGTCACGCCCATGAGGCAGCCATGCTTGCCGTGCTGCTCACCGAACGCGGCCTTGGCGGCGATGGCGCTGACCTAGAGCGACGGTTGATGCGCTTTCGCCAGGAAAGATCGCCGCGCGCCACCGCCGCGCGCCAACTCGCCGAACGGCTGGCGAGGCAGGCATCTTCACCCTCCCCCTTGTGGGGAGGGCCGATCCGCGAAGCGGATCGGGGTGGGGGTCGGCCGAGCGCGGCACCCCCACCCCGTCTCCCTCGTCTTGCTGCGCAAGGCGAGCTCGCCTACCCTCCCCACAAGGGGGAGGGTGGAGCCGGCCCCCTGCTCGTCCACGCCTGGCCGGATCGCGTCGCCAAGGCGCGCGGCGAGCGCGGCCGTTTCATACTGGCCAATGGCTCGGGCGCGATGCTCGACGCAGCCGACCCGCTGGCGGGTGAGCCGTTTCTGGTCGTCGCCGATTTGCAGGGCAAGGCGCAGAACGCGCGCATCACGGCGGCGGCGGCAATCAGCGAGGACGATGTCCGCGCCGCGCTCGCGGACAAGATCGAAACACGAAGGCAAACGAGCTTCGACCGCGACAAGCGCGCGGTGCGCGTGCGCGAGGCCGTTCGCCTTGGCGCCATCACGCTTGCCGAACGCATGCAGCCGCCGCCAACCGGCACAGATGCCGATCGGGCCATCCTTGATGCGGTGCGCGAGCACGGGCTGTCGCTGCTCACCTGGAGCAAGGAGGCGCAAACGCTGCGCCAGCGGCTTGGCTGGCTGCATCGTGGCCTTGGCGCGCCCTGGCCCGATATGGCGGATGCCGTCCTCATCGAGCGTCTCGACGACTGGCTGCTGCCGTTCCTGTCCGGCGCGGCATCCTTTGCCGCCATCGATGCGGGCGTTGTCTCGGCCGGACTGGCCACACTCGTGCCGCACGATCTGCAGCGCAGGATCGATACGCTGGCGCCAACCCATTTCGAGGCCCCGTCGGGCAGCCATGTGCCGATCCGCTATGACGGCGAATGGCCGGTGCTGGCGGTTCGCGTGCAGGAACTGTTCGGTCTCGACCGCCATCCCGCCATCGCCAATGGCAGCGTGCCGCTGACGCTCGAACTCCTGTCGCCGGCGCACCGGCCGATCCAGACGACGCGCGACCTGCCCGGCTTCTGGCGCGGCTCCTGGGCCGATGTGCGCGCCGACATGCGCGGCCGCTATCCCCAGCATGTCTGGCCGGAAAATCCGCTTCTCGCCGCCGCCACCGCCCGGGCAAAACCCAGAGGTACCTAGCGCTTGCCGTCCCGCGGCTGTATTTCATGGTCATGATCAGCGTTTTGCGTTCGCCCGATTTCCAGCAGAGTCAGAGACTGCGCCTCAACACGCTGATCCGGCTGCGCTGGCTTGCCATCGTCGGTCAGAGCGTTGCGGTTCTCGTCGTTGCCTATGGCCTGAAGTTTCCGCTGCCGGTCAGCCTCTGCTTTGCCCTGATCGCCTGTTCGGCCTGGATGAACCTGTTTCTCGCCTTCCGTTTTCCGGCGGCGCACCGGCTCACTCCGCTCGCGGCCTTCGGCATCCTCATCTTCGACAGCCTGCAGCTTGCCGGCCTGCTCTACATGACGGGCGGCCTCACCAACCCGTTCTCGCTGCTGATGACCGTGCCCGTCGTCATTTCGGCGACCTCGCTGCCCCTGCGCCTGACCGCCATCCTCGGCGGGCTGGTGATGTCGGCGGCGACCTTGCTGGTCTTTGTCCATCTGCCGCTGCCCTGGCATGAAGGCGCGCCGCTGGAGATGCCCTTCATCTACGTCGCCGGTATGTGGATGGCGGTGCTGTCCTCGATCGCCTTCACCGCCATATACGCCTTCCGGGTGGCCGCCGAAGCACGGCTTCTGGCCAATGCGCTCGCCGCCACGGAGTTGGTGCTGCAGCGCGAGCAGCATCTTTCGGCGCTCGACGGGCTGGCCGCCGCGGCCGCGCACGAACTTGGGACGCCGCTCGCCACCATCGCGCTTGTCGCCAAGGAGATGGAAAAGGCCCTCGGCAACGATCTGAAATACGGGGAAGACGTGAAGCTGCTTCGCTCGCAGAGCGAGCGCTGCCGCGAAATCCTCAAGCGCCTGACCAGCCTGTCCTCCGAGGGCGAAGCGCATCTTTCGCGGCTGCCGTTGACCTCGCTGGTCGAGGAGGTCACCGCGCCGCATCGCGACTTCGGCATCTCGATCAAGCTTCGGCCTGGCGAACGCATCGGGCCCGAGCCGGTTGGGCGCCGCAATCCGGGCGTCATCTACGGCCTCGGCAATCTGGTCGAGAACGCCGTCGACTTCGCCCGCAAGAGCGTCACCGTCGGCTGGAGTTGGAACGAGGCCACCGTCACCTTCTCGATCATCGATGACGGACCGGGCTTTCCGGCCGAGATCATCGACCGCATCGGCGAGCCCTATATGTCGACGCGCCAGGGCAATGAAGGCGGCGGCGGCCTGGGGCTCGGCCTGTTCATCGCCAAGACTTTGCTCGAACGCTCTGGCGCGACGCTCGATTTCCGCAATTCGAGCGGCCTGGGCGAGGGCGCCGTGGTACAGATATCGTGGCCGCGTGGTGTGTTCCTCAATCCGGAAATCACTTCGGCCAGCATGTTCGACACCGCCTGAGAGCCTTGAAGGAGCTCTAAAAATTGGACAATGAGGCTCGGGAACTATATCTGCGTAAAATTAAGGCAGCAGGAATTTTGAGACTATGACAGGCGACGAAAATATTGGCGCAATGGTTGAAGGCGAGGACACCTCGCTGCTCATCGTCGATGACGACAAGCCGTTCCTTACGCGTCTGGCCCGCGCCATGGAAACCAGGGGATTCGTGGTCGAGACGGCCGAGAGCGTCGAGGAGGCGGTTGCCAAGGCGCGCGCCAATCCGCCCGCCTACGCCGTGGTCGACATGCGGCTTGGCGACGGCAACGGCCTCGACGTGGTCGCGGCCATCCGCGAAAAGCGCGACGATTCCCGCGCCATCATCCTTACCGGCTACGGCAACATCGCCACCGCGGTGACCGCGGTGAAGCTTGGCGCCGTCGATTACCTCTCCAAGCCCGCCGACGCCGACGATATCTTCGCGGCACTCACCCGCACCGCCGGCGAGCGCGCGGCGCCTCCGGAAAACCCGATGTCGGCCGACCGCGTCCGCTGGGAGCATATCCAGCGCGTCTATGAAATGTGCGAGCGCAATGTCTCAGAGACAGCGCGCCGGCTCAACATGCATCGCCGCACCTTGCAGCGGATACTGGCCAAGCGCGCGCCACGCTGAGAGACTGCTTGGAAACTCTACTCTGGCGGCCATCTGATGGCGTTTTCTGCGCTTCCGTTGCTCACGGACCAAATGTCCGCTGCGCTACGGTTCTCGAAACCGCCACATATGACTCGCCAGAGCGAATTTCGAAACAGTCTCTGGGGCGCGGAACACAGTCCGATGCTTGCTCCACTGCCGGAGTTTGAGCATCATCGCGAGTGACGCGGCTTAACGGAGGCGACATGCGGGATTTGAAGCAGCGGCCGGTTTCCGTCTTCCGCGAATTCCTCGATAGTGAAGCGGCCGGCGGTATCGTCCTGATGGCGGCGGCGGCACTGGCTCTCATCGTCGCCAATTCGCCGCTGGCCGAAACCTACTTTTCCGCGCTCCACGCCTATCTCGGCCCGCTCAGCGTGTCGCACTGGGTCAATGACGGGTTGATGGCGGTGTTCTTCCTGCTCGTCGGGCTGGAGATCAAGCGCGAGATGCTGGATGGCCAGCTCTCCACCTGGCCCCGGCGCGCATTGCCCGGCATCGCCGCCGCCGGCGGCATGGTGGTTCCGGCGCTCGTCTATGTCGCCATCAACCGCGACAATACGGCGGCACTGTCGGGCTGGGCGATCCCGACCGCCACCGACATCGCCTTCGCGCTCGGCGTGCTGTCGCTGCTCGGCAGCCGCGTGCCGGCTTCGCTGAAGGTGTTCCTCACCGCGCTGGCCATCATCGATGATCTCGGCGCCGTCATCATCATCGCCATCTTCTACACCAGCGGTCTGTCGCTCACCTATCTCGGCGCCGCTTTCGCTGTGATTGCCGCGCTGGTCGTGCTCAACCGCATGCGGGTGATGACGTTGGTGCCCTACCTTGTGCTGGGCGCCATCCTGTGGGTGCTGGTGCTGAAATCGGGCGTCCATGCGACGCTTGCCGGCGTCGCGCTGGCGCTGACCATTCCGCTCGAACGCTCCGCCGGGATCGGCCACGATCTCGATCATTCGCCCCTGCACCGGCTCGAGCACGGCCTGCACAAGATAGTGCCCTTTGTCGTCATCCCGATCTTCGGCTTTGCCAATGCCGGCGTTTCGCTCGCCGGCCTGAGTTTTGGCGCGCTGATCGAGCCGTTGACGCTGGGTGTCGCCGCCGGCCTCGTGGTCGGCAAGCCAGTCGGCGTGTTCGGTTCCTCGGCACTTGCGATCCGGTTCGGGCTTGCCGATCTGCCCGCCAATGCCGGCTGGGCGCACATGATCGGCATCTCGCTGCTGTGCGGCATCGGCTTCACCATGAGCCTGTTCATCGGCCTGCTCGCCTTCGCCAGTGACGTGGCATTGCAGGACGCGGTCAAGGTCGGCATCCTCGCCGGCTCCTTCATCGCCGCTATTCTGGGTGCCGCCGTGCTTTTGATGGCCCCGGCCGAGCGTGGGCTGGAAGAGGGTGAAGGGTAAGGCGATACCTACTCGCTCTCACCCTCGAGCGCCGGCACCGACACGCCGGCGAGTTCAGCCGCCAGCAGCCGTGAAGCGCCGGCCCGCGCGATCCGCAGCATCAGCGCCTTGCGCGTGGCCGCCGCCATGCGGTGCTCCGGGGCATCACGCATGATTTCGGCGCCGTAGCCGTCGGAGAGGATGAAGCCGCACTCTTCGGGAAATATCTCCGAGGGCACGCCGGGATGGGTGGCGAAAAAGAAGCGGTCGGAGTGCAGCCGGTAGTCGGGCCATTTGCGGTCGACCCTGAAATCCTCGATCGAGGATTTTATCTCGATGATCCAGATGTCGCCCTGCCGCGTCAGCGCGACGAGGTCGGCGCGGCGACCGGTGGCCAGCGACAGCTCGGGCAGCACATGCGCGCCCATTTCCATGAGCAGCCGCTGCACGCCGCGCCGCACCAGCATGGCGCGTTCGGACTGGCGACCGTCGATGAGAGGGTTGATTTGGATGGGAGAGATAATCGGCATGACGGCAGCATGCCAGATTTTGTTCACGGTTTGAACCCCGCCCGCGGGGCGATTGACAAACTCGGCGGAATAGGAATATAATCCTCGAACAATCAATTGCCGACAGAGGGACGCGACGTCATGCCCCAAACGCCATGGGAAGTGCTGCTGATGAGCCTGCGTTGGGTCGCATTTCTGATTGCTGCCTTCCCATCTGCGAGGAACGGTCCAAAGAATCCCGATGCCCTGGATCGCTCCAAAGAAACCGCACCATCCCCATGCGCGATTCATATCAGCGCACCCGGATTCGCCAACTCGGCGACGAGCCAAGAAGTGGCCGGCGCATGCCGGTGGGACGGCATTGCCGAAGCCGCGTCGGCCACTGCGGCGATTTTTGGGGGTATGCCGCCCCACCAGACTAGCATCGGGAGACAAAAGGCGAGGGCTTTGGTAAAAACCGTACCGTCGAAGTCCGGAAGGCGGCTCTGGCTCACCGCCCCGTTTCATTCCATCCGAGGAATGGCGTCCTTGCTTGCCTGCGCCTCGGCATTCAGCAGCGCTTCATGCAGGTGCCCGGAGCGGTCACAGCAAGGCGATTTTATATTTGACAGACTCCGGCCCACCGCAGCGCCACGTTCGTTCCCCCTAATGACTCCCGCCCAGCGGCAGGCGCATAGCCTCTCTTTAAATTAGCTAGCGCGCATATAACGGAAAGGTGGTATTTTAGGAGGCAGCCGGAGCTCCCCCTTACACCCCGCTCCGGTCAGGCCCGGTAGCGGTCCACCCAAAGGAAAGGCCACCGGGCCGCCGCCTTCCATCAACAGCTGGAAAATGGGGCCAAAGTCCGAGGTTCATACGCAAAAATCCGACAGTTCCGGAAATGTCCATTGGACGTACCGCCACTTTAGTCAGTCGACATGTAAGTCGCGTCGACCCGCCCCATCAAAGGTAGTGCCGGTCATCAGGATGACAACTCGCCCCCGCGCCTCAAATGTATATTCGTCGCCAAAATGGCCGACGCGGATGCCGGTGAGACAACATTGCCTAATCGCGTCGGCCATCTGCGGCGGATTTGGGATTGCCGCCTTTCAAGTTTAGCGCGGCTCAAAAGGTGGGCAATGCGCCTGGCTGCTTGGTTATGATCGTACAATCGAATGCCCATGTGCCTTTTTGCAACCAACCCATGGCCCGCTCGTTGACCCAATGCCGGGTTGATCCCCTGGCACTCCAGAGACTGCCCGCCGCCCCACAGCGGCGGGCCTTTTTTGCCCTGATCGGAAGTCTAGCCGACAGCGACGGCGCAGGCCCGACGAATGCGACTTCTTGTTTGCCGGCCTCGGTCAGAAGCGGATCCAGAAGGATCTGCGGAAACACCTGCGGCGCCAGTAACCGTGATGCCAATAGCGACGGCAAACCCGTCTCCACCCGCGACGGCGGCGATGCCACCTGCGATGCCGCACGAGCTCGATGCCGTCTTGGACGTCAGGACCATCCTGGTCGAGAATATCGTCGGACAGTTTGTCGAGTTCATCGAGAATGCCGGGTCCCGTATTCGGGATGCCGGCCAACGCAGTGGCGGGGCGCGCAAGTGCGACCACGGTCGCGGCCCCCGCCATTCCAAGCATTCCAGTCAGGAACAATCGCCGATCCATGCCAACCTCCATCGTTGATCATTGCGACAAGGATGAAATAGTGCGGTCGATTGACGCGCCCAGATATCGAAGGAAATTGTGCCGATCGAACTGCCGTGCGGCCGGCGGCGGACCTTTTTAGCGCCTGCTCGACAATCCGTGCGCCAAGGCGCCGCTCGATCATGGTCGATGCGAAGTCCTTATGCAGGGGCCGAAGCACCCTTGTCGCTGAGCAACGTCGCCCCCGCCATGTCATCAAGGATCGGGCAATCCGGCCTTTCGTCGCCATGGCAGGCGTGGATCAGCTTCTGCAAGGTCGAGCGCATCGACTGCAGTTCGCGCACCTTCTCCTCGATCGCCGCGACATGGGCGGCGGCGATCTCGCGCACGTCGTGGCTGGCGCGGCCGCGGTCCTTGTAAAGCGCCATCAGCTGCCGGCAATCATCGATGGAAAAGCCGAGATTGCGCGCGCGGCGCAAAAAGGTCAGCCGGTGGATGTCGTCTCCGGAATAGTCGCGGTAGCCGTTGGCGGCGCGCGCCGGGGCGATCAGGCCGATCTCTTCATAGTAGCGGATGGTCTTGGCCGGCAGGCCGGAGCGGTGGGCGGCGTCACCGACATTCATGATGGTTCTCCTCGATTCCTGACGAAGCCGTGGGCCCGGTCATTGAATTTCCTCCACAATCCTGTGAGGGCTGTTGCCGAAATGCCATAGTAGTGCGCTTACCAGCACGTCAACTCCGGCATATAGGCATCGCGCGCTTGGCAAGCAAAGCAAATGCCAGCATGAATGATTGCGAGAAAGCGGCCGACTCGTGCCGCCGAAGTTGGGGCGGGGCACCGGATCACCTGATGCGCATGAAGTCGTTTGCTATCGTCGCCGCACTGGCGCTGTCCACTGCTATCGCCGGTTGCAGCACCATCGGCTCGCGGATTTTTTCCAACGACTATGGCGCGGTCACTGACGCCGGTTACCAGCTGCCGCGCGTCCCGATCGAGAAAGTGCCGTTGAAGTACCATCGGCAGGAAGTGAACTACGACAGCCCGGAAAAGCCGGGCACCATCATCGTCGATACGCAGAACAAGTTCCTCTATTTCGTGGAAGGTGACGGAAGGGCCATTCGCTACGGCATCGGCGTCGGCCGTGAAGGCTTCGAGTGGCACGGCACCGCCCACATTGCGCTCAAGCGCGAATGGCCGACCTGGACGCCGCCGCGGCAGATGATCCAGCGCCAGCCCGAATTGGAAAAGTTTGCCGGCGGCATGGAGCCGGGCCTGAAGAACCCGCTCGGTGCGCGCGCCATGTACCTGTTCAACAAGGGCGGTGACTCGGGCTATCGCCTGCATGGCAGCCCGGAATGGAATTCGATTGGCAAAGCGATGTCGTCGGGCTGCATCCGCCTGATGAATCAGGACATTATCGACCTCTATGACCGCGCCTCGGTCGGCGCCAAGGTCATTGTTCTTTAGATCATGATTCCGAGAAAGCGGTATCGGTTCTCGGGAAAATCATGATCGGATAGAGGCAGCTTTCATACGCGGACCGTCTAGGCAACAACGGACGTCCCAAACAAAAAACCGGGCAATTTGGCCCGGTTTTTTGTTTTTTGCGATGGATCGAGTTTGTTAGCCGGCAAGACGGCGAGTTGAACGGTCAGGAGACCTGCTCGACCTGCTGCACTTCCGGCACGAAGTGGCGCAGAAGGTTCTGGATGCCGTGCTTCAGCGTCGCCGTCGATGACGGGCAGCCGGCGCAGGCGCCTTTCATATGCAGGAACACCGTACCGTTCTCGAAGCCGCGGAAGGTGATGTCGCCGCCATCCTGGGCGACCGCCGGGCGCACCCGCGTATCGAGCAGTTCCTTGATGGTGATGACCAGTTCCTCGTCGGCCTTGTCGTAGAACTCGCCGGTCAGGCTGGTCTCGGCGGCAGGACCGGCCTTGGCCATGACAGGCGCGCCGGACATGAAATGCTCCATGATGGCGCCGAGGATCGCCGGCTTCAGATGCTGCCAGTCGGGGCCGTCCTTGGTCACGGTGATGAAGTCATAGCCGAAGAAAACACCGGTGACGCCGGGAATCTCGAACAGCCGGCCCGCCAGCGGCGAGGCAAGTGCGGCACCGTCGGCATCGCGGAAATCGGCGGTGCCTTCCAGAAGCACTTCCTTGCCAGGCAGGAATTTCAGCGTCGCCGGGTTTGGCGTCGATTCGGTCTGGATGAACATGGCCATCTCCGTGCCCGTTTCGGGCAGCTAGTTTGGAATAATTCTAAATAGGCTCAATCGGCTGGACATTCAAGCGAAACGCATCGCCGGAACGACTGGCTGGCGGAATGTTTTTGCGCGCCTCGGTAGGTGCTCGAAGGTGTGTCGAGATTCAGGTCAGGCCGGCATCACCCCGACATCGATACATCTCAGGCGAGGCTGTCGATCTCCTCGTCCGAAAGGTTCTGCGGCACGACCGTCACCGGGATCGGGAAGGCGGCACCCTTGCCGGCCACGGCGCCGACCAGCGGCCCCGGGCCTTCCTTGCCCGCACCGGCGGCCAGCACCAGGATGGCGATGTCCTGGTCTTCCTCGATCAATTTGTGGATCTCTTCCGTCGCCTTGCCTTCGCGCACCACCATCTCCGGCTCGATGCCAAGCTTCTGGCGCACCTTGCTGGCATAGCTGTCGAGTGCTGCGCGCGCCGTGGCGGTCGCCTCCTCGCGCATGATCTTCTCGACGCCCAGCCAGTGCTGGAAATCATCCGGCTCGATGACATAGAGCAGCACCAGCGTGCCGCTGGTGCTCTGCGCCCGCTTAGAGGCGTAGGCGACTGCGCGCTCACACTCCGGCGTGTCGTCGATGATCGCCAGGAACTTGCGGCGATGGCCGGCTTCGCGGCTGAGGCGTTTGGAGACCATGTCTTCTACTCGGTGTTACTGAGGCCGTAATCTGCCACCGCCACGGACCGGCGGCAAGCCGCCGGCCTTGGGGCAGTATGGTGCAGTGCGGCAGCGAGATCAGGCCTGCAGCAACCCGATGATGTCGCGGACCGTCTTCATCGTCGCTTCGGCCAGCACGCCGGCGCGCTCGCCGCCGTCCTTGAGCACCGCGTCGACATAGGTGCGGTCGTCGGAAATGCGGCGCATCTCGCTGGCGATCGGCGCCAGTCTTTCCACCGCAAGGTCTGCCAACGCCGGCTTGAACACCGAAAACTGCTGGCCGGCGAACTCCTTGAGCACATCCGCCTTCGACATCTCGGCGAGGCCAGCATAGATGCCGACCAGGTTTTCCGCCTCGGGCCGGGCGGCCAGACCGTCCACCTCGCTCGGCAACGCTTCCGGGTCGGTCTTGGCCTTGCGGATCTTCTTCGAGATGGCGTCGGCATCGTCGGTCAGGTTGATGCGCGACAGGTCCGACGGATCCGACTTCGACATCTTCTTCGAGCCGTCGCGTAGCGACATGATGCGCGCCGCCGGCCCGCCGATGACCGGCTCGGTCAGCGGGAAATAACCGTTCACGGTCTCTTCGCCGACCTGCATCTCGACGCCGACGCCAAGACCGGCGATGCGGCCGGAGAAGTCGTTGTTGAATTTCTGCGCGATGTCGCGGGTCAGCTCCAGATGCTGCTTCTGGTCCTCACCCACCGGGACATGCGTTGCACGATAGAGCAGAATGTCGGCAGCCATCAGGCTCGGATAGGCAAGCAGGCCGAGCGACGCGTTCTCGCGGTCCTTGCCGGCCTTGTCCTTGAACTGCGTCATGCGATTCATCCAGCCGATGCGCGCCACGCAATTGAAGATCCAGGCAAGCTCCGCATGCTGCATCACACGCGACTGGTTGAAGACGATGTGCTTCGTCGGGTCGATTCCCGAGGCCAGGAACGCCGCGGTGATCGACCGCGTCTGGTCGGCGAGGTCTTCATAAACGAGTTGGGCGGTCAGCGAATGCAGGTCGACGACGCAATAGATGCAGTCGGAAGTGTCCTGCAGGGCGACGAATTTCTTGATGGCGCCGAGATAGTTGCCGAGATGCAGATTGCCGGTCGGCTGGACGCCGGAAAAGACGAGTGGCTTGAAGGCTGTCATGGTTTCCTCAAGGCTTGTGGAGGGCCGTTTCGCGCGCGGCGAAAGTCTTGCGACGGCGCGCTTATGGACGAGAGTGTGGAGCGGATCAAGAGGTTCGGTGATCGCGGCGGAGCAATTGCGTCAGGTCGGATTGCTTGTTCCCATGTTGTTGGGAGCGCGCTTGTAGCGCTGGTCTCTTGACCTGCCAGCTTGGCGCCGCCCCTCATTGTCCTGCCGGACATTTCCCGTATAGAGACGGGGAGAAAGAGGCCGTCATCACCGGTTTCGCTAATCGCCAGCGCTGCAAGAAACGCGCCGCGTTGCGGTCAGCTACTTTCTCCCCGTAAACGGGGAGAAATGCCCGGCAGCGCAATGAGGGGGCAGCGCAGACATCGGCATTCATGATAGAGTGGGACATATTCTGCATACGATCTGATGAAAAATAAATGCCCGTCGACATCAACATCGAAGCAGCTTTGAAGCGTCGCGCCCTCGAGACGCCGCTGGAAACAGCGGCGCGGCTTCGGGCCGAATTCGGAATCGAACTTAGCAAGCAAGCACGCGAGCCACTGCGACGCCCGGTCTCCGACGAATTGTCTGGCGAAGACTGATGCTTGTCGACGGGGTCAATACAGTTGGGCTCACGGATCTGGAGACTGTTCCTTGACAGGGGGCGTGCCCTTCCGCCCAACATTGCGCCGGATCATGCCGAAGTCGGCGCCGCCGGTGGCAAACGCGGTGATGAAGTAGAGCAGCGCTCCGCCGGCGACCAGCGACAGCAGCGTCGTCGCCTTGACGACCAGCGGCGAGCCGGGTCCGAGCCTGACGGCGAACCAGTGCTCGGCGAAATAGAGCGCCGCCCCCATCACCACCGCCGACAGCACCAGCCGTGGAATGCGTTTCATCAGCGGCACGTCGCGGCCCCAATGGCCGCGCCGGATCAAGACGCCGAGCAGCATCAGCGCGTTGACCCAGCCGGCGACGGCCGAGGCCACCGCGATGCCGGGCGCGCCCATCCGGGGGAACAGCGTCAGCGCCGTCGTCACGTTCACCGCCACCGAGATGGCGGCAAAAATCATCGGCGCGCGCGTGTCCTCGCGGGCGAAATAGCCCGGGGTGAACGCCTTGATCAGCACGAAGGCCGGCAGGCCGAGGCCGAAGATCGCCAGGATCGCCGCCACCGTCGGTGTCGAACCGTTGGCGGCAAACGCGCCGCGCTCATAGACCAGCCGCACAATCGGTTCCGACATCACCCAGAGCGCGGCTGCAGCCGGCAGGGTCAGAAACAGCGTGAACTCGACCGAGCGGTTCTGCAGGTTGGCCGCTTCGATCAGATTGCCCGACTTCAGCGCCCGGGACAGTTCGGGCAACAGCACGATCGCCACCGCCACGCCGACCACGCCGAGCGGCAACTGGTAGATGCGGTCGGCATAGGCAAGCGAAGAGACAGCGCTGTTTTGCGCCGAGGCGATCGCCGTGCCGATCAGCTGGTTGATCTGAGTGATGCCGCCGGTGATTGCCGCCGGCAGCGCCAGGATCAGCAGCCGCTTGACAGCGGGCGTCATTTTCGGACGGCGGAAACCGATCGAGATGCCCGCATGGCGCACCGCCACCCAGACGATCGCCAGTTGCACCAGCCCGGCGGCAAGCACACCCCAGGACAGCCCGTAGCCGACGGTGAGTGCGTCGGAGCCCTTGTACCAGGCATAGGCGAGCACGCTGATCAGGATGACGTTGAGGAACACCGGTGCCACTGCCGCTGCGAAATAGCGGCGCAGCGAATTCAGCATGCCCGCCATCATGGCGCCCAGCGACATGCAGATCAGATAGGGGAACATGATCGTCGCCAGCGTCACCGTGGTGTCGAATTTCCCCGGTGTGCCGGCAAAACCCGGCGCCACCAGGTAGCGCACGATCAGCGGCATCGACAGTTCCATGATGATCGTCAGCGCCAGCAGCGCCGTGAACAGCACACCGAACACTTCCTCGGAAAAGCGCTTGGCGCCGTCGGTGCCGTGGGTCTCGATCTCCTTGGCGAACAGCGGCACGAAGGCGGCGTTGAAGGCGCCCTCGGCGAACAGCCGGCGAAACGTGTTGGGAAACTGGAAGGCGGCGTTGAAGGCGTCGGCGACCGGTCCGGTGCCGAGTGCGGCCGCCATCAGCATCTCACGGCCGAAGCCGAGCGCGCGGCTCATCAGCGTGCCGGAAGCGACCGTTGCGAATTTCTTGACGAGGCTCATGCGTTTGGAGACTGCCTGCGGGATAAGGACAAAGTGATGGCGGCGGTCACTCGGCCGCCGCCCTGGCCTTGCCGCCGCGTTCGGGCACGATGCCTTCGAGCGTTGCCATCAGCCGGTTGCGGATGGTGGCGATGCGGGCCGGGCTGTCGATCTTCTGGCCGGTGAGGTCGGTGACATAGAAGGTGTCGATGACCTTCTCGCCGAAGGTGGTGATGTGGGCCGATGCGATGTCGAGCGACAGGTCGGAAAGCGTTCCGGTGATCTCCGACAGCAGCCCCGGCCGGTCCAGGCCCTCGACCTCGACGACCGAAAAACGGTTCGACAGCGTGTTGCGGATTTCGGCGCGCGGCGGGATCTTGAACACCTTGGCGCCGCGCCGCGGCTTGGTGCGCTTCTCGATCATCTCCGGCAGCCAGCTCTTGCCAGACAGCACGTCCTCGATCAGCCGTCCGACACGCTCGGCACGTCGGCGCTCATCCTCGTCGCGGTCGAATTCTCGCGAGATCAGGATGGTGTCCAGGGCACGGCCGTCCGACGTCGTGAATATCTGTGCGTCGACGATGTTGCCGCCGGCTCCGGCGCAAGCCCCGGCGATGACCGAGAGCAGGCGGGGGTGGTCCTGCGCCAGCACGGTGATTTCGGTCACTGCCTCGAACTGGTGGGTCATGACCATGGTGGCGAGCTTCTTGCCCGCCACATCAGCCTCGCGGATGAACTCGGCATGGCGCAGCTGGTCGGCGAGATCGACGGTCAAAAGGTAGTTCTCGTAGTGCTGGCCGACATAGCGCTTGCGAGCCTTGTCCGGCCAACTGGCAAGTGCCTCGGCGAGACGCTCTCGCGCCGCCGCCGTGCGCTGGGCGCGCGACACTTCCGAAAAGCCGCCGGTCAAAAGCAGTTCGGTCTCGTAGTAGAGCGTGCGCAGCAACTGGCCCTTCCAGCCGTTCCAGACACCGGGTCCAACGCCCCTGATGTCGCAGACGGTCAGGATCAAAAGCAGCTTCAGCCGCTCGACCGACTGCACGATCGCGGCGAAATCCTCGATGGTCTTGCGGTCGTTGAGGTCGCGGGTCTGCGCCGTCATCGACATCACCAGGTGGTTCTCGACCAGCCAGGCAACGGTTTCGGTATCGGCCGGCGACAGCCCCATATGCGGGCAGATGCGCCGCGCGATCCTGGCACCGGCCTCGGAATGATCTTCAGGTCTGCCCTTGGCGATGTCGTGCAGCAGCACGGCGACATAGAGCGCCTCGCGGCTCTTCTTCAGCCCCGGCATCAGCGTGTGCGAGAGGGGATGGACCTTTTCGCCGTCGCCGCGCTCGATCTCGGCCAGCACGCCGATGCAGCGGATCAGGTGCTCGTCCACCGTGTAGTGGTGGTACATCGAGAACTGCATCATGGCGACGATCTTGCCGAAATCCGGGATCAGTCTGCCGAGCAGCCCAGCCTCGTTCATGCGGCGCAGATTGAGTTCGGCATTGCGGTCCGAGGTCAGGATGTCGAGGAACAGCCGGTTGGCCTCCTCGTCGCGCCGCAACGACTTGTTGACCAGGCCGAGCGAGCGGGTCAGCAGCTTCAGCGCATCGGGGTGGAACTCCAGGCCGTGCTTGTCGGCAAACCAGAACAATCTCAAAAGATTGACCGGATCGCGTTCGAACACCTGGTCGTCGGCGATGTTGATGCGGTGGTTGTCGACAATGAAGTCCGACGTGCCGGCCAGCTTGCGCTTGCGGCGCGAGAAGGTGAGGAAGATACGGTTGAAGCCCGGCACGTGCTTGGCCTGCTCTTCTTCGAGCGCGGCGCAGAAGATGCGGGTCAGGTCGCCGACATCCTTGGCGACGAGGAAATAGTGCTTCATGAAGCGCTCGACCGCCGACAGGCCGGGGTGAGTGGTGTAGCCGAGCCGTTCGGCGATCTCGCGCTGAATGTCGAAATGCAGCCGTTCCTCGGCCTTGCCGGTGAGGAAATGCATGTGGCAACGCACCGCCCACAGGAAATCCTCGGCCTTCTGGAACTCCCGGTATTCGCCCTCGGTGAAGACGCCCTTGTCGACCAGTTCCTGGCCGGTGCGCACCCGGTAGAAATATTTGCCGATCCAGAACAGCGTCTGCAGATCGCGCAGGCCGCCCTTGCCGTCCTTGACGTTGGGTTCGACGAGATAGCGGCTTTCGCCGGCCTTGGCATGGCGGTCGTCGCGTTCGGCAAGCTTGGCCTGGACATATTCGGGACCGGTCGTGCGCACCACCTCATGGTCGAAGCGCAGCATCAGCTCGTCATAGAGTTTTTCCTCGCCCCACAGGAAACGCGCTTCGAGGATCGAGGTGCGGATGGTGACGTCGTTGCGCGACAGCCGAAGGCATTCGTCGATGTTGCGGGTGGCGTGACCGACCTTCAGCCCCAGATCCCACAGCATGTAGAGCATGTATTCGACGGTCTGTTCGCCCCACGGCGTCTGCTTGTAGGGCAGCAGGAACAACAGGTCTATGTCGGACCCAGGCGCCAGCGTGCCGCGGCCATAGCCGCCGACAGCGACGACGGCCATGCGCTCCGCCGAAGACGGGTTCTTGACCCGGTAGACATGGGTGACGGCGAAATCGTAAAGCGCCCGGATGATCTCGTCCATGAGATGCGACAGCCGCGCCGCGCAGGCACTGCCGCCGCCGTCGTCCCGCAGCATGCGTTCGGCAATGGCGCGCCCGTCTGCCAGGCGCCCCTTGAGCAGCTGGAGCACACCGCTGCGCGCCGCCTGTCCGGAGCCGTCACCCGCCTTGGCCGCGGTCTGCGCGGTCATCTCGCGGCGCAAGGCTTCGCCGTCGATCAGTTCGTCGAGCTTCAGGGAGATTCTTGCCATATGTCCAAGTCGGCCTTGCCTTTTCGGCGGCGTCTATAGCGCGTTTTCGCGGCGCTGGGTATGGGGCGGACGGACGAGCTCCCCGCGGGCATTCGACACCCGCCGCCACAAAATCAAAACCAGCCCTTGACCTTCCAGTTACTGGAAGCCCTATCTCCGCGTCACACACCGACCCATCGAGGCATTTTTCGCATGACGCATTCCGATCACGATCATCACGCGCATGGCGGCTGCTGTTCAGTAAAGGGCGCAGTACCTACCGCACAGGCCGTCGTCCGCGACCCGGTCTGCGGCATGACCGTCGACCCGGCCGCCGGCAAGCCGACGGCCGAGCACGATGGCCATCTCTATCATTTCTGCAGTCAAGGCTGCCGCACGAAGTTCGTCGCCGAGCCGGAAAAATTCCTGACGGCCACCGATCCGGTCTGCGGCATGAGCGTCGACCGTGCGACAGCCAGGCACTTTGCCCGCCACGAAGGTCAGGGTTTCTACTTCTGCTCCGCTGGCTGCCAGGCGAAATTCGAAGCGGAGCCGCAAAAATATCTCGGCGACAGGCCGGCGCCCCAGGAGATGCCCAAGGGCACGCAATACACCTGCCCGATGCATCCCGAAATCGTCCGCGACAAGCCCGGCGCCTGCCCCATCTGTGGCATGGCCCTGGAGCCGATGGGCGTGCCGACAGGCGATGAAGGGCCAAATCCCGAACTGGTCGATTTCACCAGGCGGCTCTGGGTGAGCGCGGCCCTGTCGGTCCCCCTTCTGATCATAGCCATGGCGCCCATGCTCGGCCTGACGTTTGAAGGCCTGGTCGAGGATCGGACAAAGGTCTGGATCGAGCTGGTACTGGCAAGTCCGGTGGTGCTTTGGGCTGCCTTCCCCTTCTTTCATCGCGGCTGGGATTCGATCCTCAACCGCAGCCCCAACATGTGGACCCTGATCTCGTTAGGCGTAGGTGCTGCCTATTTCTACAGCGTCGTCGCCACGCTGTTTCCGGACATTTTTCCGCATCAATTCCGCGGCCATGGCGGTGCCGTACCGGTCTATTTCGAGGCTGCCGCCGTCATTGTCGCGCTGGTCTTCCTCGGCCAGGTGCTGGAACTGCGTGCCCGTGAAAAAACCGGATCGGCGATCCGCGCCTTGCTTGATCTCGCGCCGAAGACCGCGCGGCTGATCGTCGCCGACGGTTCCGAAAGCGATGTGCCGCTTGACGCGGTCAAGGCCGGCGATCGCCTGCGCATTCGTCCCGGCGACGCGGTGCCGGTCGACGGCACGGTGCTGGAAGGCCGTTCCTCGGTCGACGAATCGATGATCACGGGTGAACCGTTGCCGGTCGAAAAGACTGAAGGCGATGCCTTGACCGGCGGCACGCTCAACAGACAAGGTTCGCTGATCATGCGCGCCGAGCGGATCGGCTCCGAGACGACGCTGGCGCGCATTGTCGAGCTCGTCGCCAAGGCACAACGCTCGCGCGCCCCGATTCAAGGGTTGGCCGATCGCGTTTCTTTCTACTTTGTGCCGACCGTCGTCCTTGTCGCGATCGCCGCTTTCATCGCCTGGGCCGTGATTGGACCCGAGCCCAGCCTGATCTTTGCCATCGTCTCGGCTGTGTCGGTGCTGATCATCGCTTGCCCCTGTGCGCTTGGCCTCGCCACGCCGATGTCGATCATGACCGCCACCGGGCGCGGGGCGCACGCCGGCGTACTGATCAAGGAAGCCGCCGCGCTCGAACGCTTCGCCTCCGTCGACACGCTAATCGTCGACAAGACGGGTACGCTGACCGAAGGCCGGCCGAAACTGACCGACGTCGTTGCGGCAAACGGCTTTTCCGAAGACGAATTGCTGGCGCTTGCCGCGGGTTTGGAAAAAGGCTCGGAGCATCCGCTGGCCGAAGCCATCGTCGAAGGCGCCGCCACGCGCGGTGTGACCGTTGCCGAGGCCAGCGGCTTCGAGGCGGTCACCGGCAAGGGCGTTTCCGGCACGGTGGCGGGAAAGAAGGTCGCGCTCGGCAATGCCGCGATGATGGCCGATCTAGGGATCGACACCGGGTCAGTCTCGGCTAGGGCCGAGGCACTGCAGACCGAAGGCAAGACGGCGATGTTCGTCGCCGTCGGCAACAGACTGGCCGGCCTTGTCGCTGTCGCCGACCCGGTCAAGGCGACCACCGCCGAGGCAATCAAGGCGCTGCATGACAGCGGCTTGAGGATCATCATGGCGACCGGCGACAATGAACGCACGGCCAACGCCATCGCCAGAAGCCTCGGCATCGATGAGGTTCGCGCAGGCCTGCTTCCGGAACAGAAGGCGGCCCTCGTCGAGGAACTGCGCGCCAAAGGCGCGGGCGTCGCCATGGCCGGCGACGGCGTCAACGACGCACCCGCGCTTGCCGCCGCCGATGTCGGCATCGCCATGGGCACCGGTGCCGATGTCGCGGTCGAAAGCGCCGGCATCACGCTGGTCAAGGGCGACCTCAACGGCATCGTGCGGGCGCGCACGCTGGCCCAGGCGACGATCCGCAACATCCGCCAGAACCTGTTCTTCGCCTTCCTCTACAATGTGCTTGGCGTGCCGGTCGCCGCCGGTGTGCTCTATCCGCTCACCGGCACGCTTTTGTCGCCGATGCTGGCTGCGGCGGCGATGAGCCTGTCCTCGGTGTCGGTGATATCAAACGCCCTGCGGCTCAGAACATTGAAACTCTGATCCAAGCTCCCAAATACGAAACCTACCCAACAGGAGACCATGAATGACCTTGGCTAGAAAACTCGTGCTTTTGCTGATGGCGGCCGGAATGCTGGTTGCCGTCTTCCTCGAAAGCGTTCCGGCGCAGAGCGAAGAGATGAAACACGACATGGGCGCCATGGCGACGGACGCGACCAGTCCTTCGACCGAAGGCTACAAGGCGGCGATGGACAAGATGCATGCCGACATGATGGCGTCCGAGTACACCGGCAATGCCGATGCCGATTTCGTCCGCAGCATGATCCCGCACCATCAAGGCGCCATCGACATGGCCAAAGTCGTGCTTGCCAACGGCAAGGATCCGGAAATCCGCAAGCTGGCCGAAGGCGTCATCGCCGCTCAGGAAGCCGAGATCAAGCAGATGCAGGCATGGCTCGCCGCTCATCCGGTGAAGTAAGGTTCAGGCAACCGCCAAGGCGGCGAGAACGCCTGTGGATTTCTCGCCCAGCCTGTGATGCGATCCGGCCCCACTGGAGCCCGCCATGCCATCGACCATCAGAACCACCAAACTGCCCTCAGGCGAAGCCGTTCAGGTGCTTGGTCAAGGCACGTGGAAGATGGGCGAGGATATCGGTCGCCGTGCCGATGAGGTGAATGCCCTCAAGCTCGGCCTCGACCTTGGCATCACGCTGATCGACACCGCCGAAATGTATGCAAGCGGCGGCGCCGAGGAGGTGGTGGCCGAGGCTGTTGCCGGGCGCCGCGACGAGACCTTCCTGGTCTCGAAGGTTCTGCCATCGAACGCTTCGCGCGCGGGCGTGCAGCGCGCCTGTGAAAACAGCCTGAAGCGCCTGCGCACCGACCGCATCGATCTCTATCTGCTGCATTGGCCCGGCAGCGTGCCGCTGGCGGAAACGGTCGCGGCCTTCGAGGTCCTGAAAAAAGCCGGCAAGATCCGCCACTGGGGCGTCAGCAATTTCGACGCCGACGAGATGGAAGCGTTGGTCGGCTTGCCCGACGGCGGCAATGTCCAGACCAACCAGGTGCTCTACAATCTGGTCCGGCGTGGCCTCGAATTCGACCTGGCGCCATGGAGCCGGCAGCGCGGCATCCCCTTGATGGCCTATTCGCCGGTCGAGCAGGGCACGCTGGCGCGCAATGCCAGGCTCGACGCCGTCGCCGCCCGCCAGAATGCCACGGCCGCGCAGATCGCCTTGGCCTGGGTGATGCATCAGCAGGGCGTCATCGCCATCCCAAAAGCCAGCAGCCAGGAACATGTCCGCCAGAATGTCGCCGCGCTGGACATCAAGCTTACCGGCGAAGACCTCGCCGAACTCGACCGCGCCTTCCCGCCGCCAACGCGCAAGCGCGGACTCGAGATGATCTAGGCGCTGATAGTGCAGGCCGCATTCCGTCACACCCCCTCTGTCCTGCCGGACATCTCCCCCCGCAAGGGGGAGATCGGACGTCACCTTGGCCTTCGCCAATCACCAACTATGGAGGACAAGCGGAGCGCTGAAGCTGCCGATCTCCCGCCTTGCGGGGGATATGCCCGGTAGGGCAGAGGGGGTGCTGTCCCGCCGATCTTTACCGGCTCGCCAGCCCCTTCAGCCGGTAGAGCGCCTCCAGCGCCTCGCGCGGCGTCATCTCGTCGGGATTGATCGCGCAGAGCGCGTCGCCGAGCGCATCGTTTTTCGCCGGCTTCGGCGCTTCGCGCTTCACCGCCACCGAAAACAGCGGCAGGTCGTCGACCAGGCGGTTGGTCTTGCCGGAAACCTCGCCTTCCTCCAACTGGTGCAGCACTTCCTTGGCCCGGTCTACCACCGCCTCCGGCAGGCCGGCCAGCCGCGCTACCTGCACGCCGTAGGAGCGGTCGGCGGCACCCTTGCCGACCTCATGCAGGAAGACGACGTCGTTCTCCCATTCCTTGACCCGCATGGTGACGTTGTGCAGTCGCACCAGCTTGCCGGCGAGCGACGTCATCTCGTGGAAATGGGTGGCGAAGATCGCCCTGCAGCGGTTCTTCTCGTGCAGATATTCGACCGCAGCCCAGGCGATCGACAGGCCGTCGAAGGTGGCGGTGCCGCGGCCGATCTCGTCGAGGATCACCAGCGCGCGCTCGCCGGCCTGGTTGAGGATTGCCGCCGTCTCGACCATCTCGACCATGAAGGTCGAGCGGCCGCGCGCCAGATCGTCCGAGGCGCCGACACGCGAGAACAGCCGGTCGACGACGCCGATATGGGCTGATGCCGCCGGCACGAACGAGCCGGTCTGGGCCAGGATGGCGATCAGCGCGTTCTGCCGCAGGAACGTCGACTTGCCGCCCATGTTGGGGCCGGTCAAAAGCCAGATCGCGCCGTTCCTGGCACTACCCTCCGGCGACAGGTCGCAATCATTGGCGACGAATGGGCCTTCGCCTGAGCGGCGCAGCGCCTGCTCGACCACCGGATGCCGCCCGCCCTTGATCTCGAAGGCAAGGCTCGAATCCACCACCGGCCGGCACCAGGCTTCGCTTTCCGACAAGAGCGCGAGTGCCGCCGACACGTCGAGCACGGCCAGCGCATCGGCGCCGGCGCGGATCTTTTCGGCTTCGCCAACCGCCTCCGCAGTCAGCGCATCGAAGGCGGCCAGCTCAATGCTGAGCGCCCGGTCGGCGGCATTGGCGATCTTGGTCTCGAGTTCGGCAAGCTCGGTCGTGGTGAAACGCATGGCGTTGGCCATGGTCTGGCGGTGGATGAAGCGCGCCTTGGCGCCATCGCTGCCGGTCATCACCGCATGATGGTTGGCGGTCACCTCGATGTAGTAACCGAGCACATTGTTGTGCCGGATCTTCAGCGAGCGGATGCCGGTTTCGTCGATCAGCGAGCGCTCCAGCCCGGCGATGACTTTTCGCGATTCGTCGCGCAGCGCCCGCATCTCGTCGAGATCCGGATGGTAGCCGCCGCGAACGAAGCCGCCATCGCGCTTGAGCAGTGGCAGTTCGTCGCCAAGCGCCTGCGTCAGATGTTGGGCCAATGCCTGGGGCAGCGCCTGAATGGCGGCCAATGCCGCCGTGAGTTCCTGGGGCAGGGCGGTCGCGGCAAAAATTTCAGCGATCGCGCCGGCCGCCTCGAAACCGGCGCGCAGCGCGCCGAGGTCGCGCGGCCCGCCCCGGTTGAGCGCCAGCCTGGACAGCGCGCGCGGCATATCTGCGACGCTCTTCAGGCTCGATCGCACCGCCTGGCAGAGCCGCGTCTCGGAGCGGAAGAACGACACCGAATCCAGCCTGGCACCGATCGCTGCCGGGTCGGTCAGCGGCGCCATCAGCCGGTCGGCGAGCAGCCTTGCACCGCCACCGGTGACCGTGCGGTCGATCGCCCTGAACAGCGAGCCTTCGCGGCTGCCCGACAATGTACGCAGCAGTTCGAGATTGCCGCGCGTCGCCGGATCGATGAACAGCGTCGAGCCCTGCTCCTCGCGCTCGGGACATGACAGCGGCGGGCGCTCGGCCTTCTGCGTCTTCTCGACATAGGCGATAGCGCCGGAGATCGCCGACAGCTCGGCACGCGAAAACGAGCCAAAGGAGTCCGGCGTCGCCACATCGAAGAAGCGGGCGATGCGCCCGGTGGCCGAGGCCGAATCGAACAGCGACGGCGGCTGCGGGCTGGCGACTCGGCCGAGCACGTCGAACACCGGCTTCAGCTCCGGATCATGGAACACCGGCTCGGCGACGATCAATTCACGCGGATCGACACGGAAGATGTCGGCCAGCAGCCGGTCGGCGGTAGTGTCGGTGACGCGGAAGGCGCCGGTCGAAATGTCGATCCAGGCCAGCGCAAAGGCGTGATCGCTGCCGCCACCCTTCACCCGCCCCAGCGCCATCAGGAAACTCGATTCCGATGGCGCCAGCAATTTGTCCTCGGTGATGGTGCCCGGCGTCACCAGCCGCACAACGTCGCGGCGCACCACCGATTTTGAGCCGCGTTTCTTCGCTTCGGCCGGATCCTCGATCTGCTCGCAGACGGCAACGCGGAATCCCTGGCCGATCAGCTTCTGCAGATAATCGTCGGCCGCATGCACCGGCACGCCGCACATCGGAATGTCGAGCCCTTGATACTTGCCGCGCTTGGTCAGCACGATGCCCAGCGCCCGGCTCGCCTTCTCGGCATCGTCGAAGAACAGTTCGTAGAAATCGCCCATGCGGTAGAACAGCAGCGAATCCGGGTTCGCCGCCTTGATCTCGATGAACTGCTCTATCATCGGCGTGGCGCCGGCAGTGGGCAACGGCGTCATGGCCTCGGGGGCGTCCGGCTCGTTCGGAATATGCATGTTCATGCACGGCACGCTAGCAGATGTGATGGCGCGGTTTAATGCCGGGGCTTCGAAAAACAGGGGACGACCGGGCTGCCGGGTGTTCGCAATTCCTGGACGACCCGCGATTCCCAAGCGCTGACGGTTTACACGCGGCGGCGTGTGGTCTTAATTCGGATCGAAACAAAGCACCCGCTTCAACGAGGTGCTGCACCGGTGAGGAAATCAAGAACATCATGGCCAGGAAAACCGAGAACAACGGTCCGTCCGTCAGCGCGCAGGAAGCGCTTGAATTCCACGCCATGGGGCGCCCCGGCAAGCTGGAAGTCGTCGCCACCAAGCCGATGGCAACGCAACGTGATCTGAGCCTCGCCTATTCGCCTGGTGTCGCGGTTCCGGTTCTGGCCATCGCCGAGGACCCCAGCCGCGCCTTCGACTACACGACGCGCGGCAACATGGTCGCCGTCATTTCCAACGGCACCGCCATCCTCGGCCTCGGCAATCTCGGCGCGCTGGCCTCCAAGCCGGTGATGGAAGGCAAGGCGGTGCTGTTCAAGCGCTTCGCCGATGTCGATTCCATCGACCTCGAGGTCGACACCGAGGATGCCGACGAGTTCATCAACTGCGTGCGTTTCCTTGGGCCCTCTTTCGGCGGCATCAATCTCGAGGACATCAAGGCGCCGGAGTGCTTCATCATCGAGCAGCGGCTGCGCGAATTGATGGACATCCCGGTCTTCCACGACGACCAGCACGGCACCGCCATCATCTCGGCCGCCGGCCTGATCAACGCGCTGGAAGTCACCGGCCGCGACATGAAGACCACGAAGATGGTCTGCAACGGCGCCGGTGCGGCCGGCATCGCCTGTATCGAGCTGATGAAGGCGATGGGCTTCGCGCCCGAAAACATCACTTTGTGCGACACCAAGGGCGTGGTCTTTCAAGGCCGCACCGAAGGCATGAACCAGTGGAAGTCGGCGCATGCGATCAAGACCGAGGCGCGCAGCCTTGCCGAGGCGCTCGACGGCGCCGACGTCTTCCTCGGCCTCTCCGCCAAGGGTGCGCTGACCACCGCCATGGTGCGGTCGATGGCCAAGAACCCGATCATCTTCGCCATGGCCAATCCCGACCCGGAGATCACGCCGGAGGAAGTGGCCGAGATCCGGACCGACGCCATCATGGCCACCGGGCGCTCGGATTACCCCAATCAGGTCAACAACGTGCTCGGCTTTCCCTACATCTTCCGCGGCGCGCTGGATGTCAGGGCAACCACCATCAATGACGACATGAAGATCGCCGCCGCCCAGGCGCTGGCAGCGTTGGCGCGCCAGGACGTGCCCGACGACGTCGCCGCCGCCTATCAGGGCAACCGGCCGAAATTCGGCCCCAACTACATCATCCCGGTGCCGTTCGACCCGCGCCTGATCTCGGCCATTCCGATCGCGGTGGCCAAGGCGGCGATGGATTCAGGCGTCGCCCGCAAGCCGATCCTCGACCTCGACCGCTACGCGCAGGAGCTATCCGCCCGCCGCGACCCGATCGCCTCGACCCTGCAGCGCATCTACGACCGCGTGCGCCGCCAGCCCAAGCGCATGGTCTTCGCCGAGGGCGAGGAGGAGCAGGTTATGCGCGCCGCCGTCTCCTATGTGAACCAGAAGCTCGGCACCGCCATCCTGCTCGGCCGCGACGACGTTATCAAGGACAACGCCAAGCTCGCCGGCATAGACCTCAACAAGCAAGGCATCGAGATCATCAATGCACGGCTGTCGCGCCGCAACGGCATCTACACCGACTATCTCTACGAGCGCATGCAGCGCAAAGGCTTCCTGTTCCGCGACTGCCAGCGGCTGATCAACAACGACCGCAACCACTTCGCCGCCTGCATGGTGGCGCTGGGCGATGCCGACGGTATCGTCACGGGCGTGACCCGCAACTATTCCACCGCGCTCGACGACATCCGCCGCGTCATCGATGCCAAGCCCGGCCACCGCGTCATCGGCGTGTCGATCGTGCTGGCGCGGGGCAGGACCGTGCTGGTCGCCGACACCGCCGTGCACGATATGCCGAACGCCGAGCAGATCGCCGACATCGCCGAGGAGGCAGCAGGCTTCGCCCGGCGCATGGGCTATGAGCCGAGGCTCGCCATGCTTGCCTATTCAACCTTCGGCCATCCGCAGGGTGAACGCTCCGAACGCGTCCAGGAAGCCGTGCGCATCCTCGATAAGCGCCGCGTCGATTTCGAGTATGACGGCGAGATGGCCGCCGACGTCGCGCTCAACGCCCGCGCCATGGCGCAATACCCGTTCATCCGGCTGACCGGCCCGGCCAATGTGCTGATCATGCCGGCCTTCCACTCGGCCTCGATCTCGACCAAGATGCTGCAGGAACTCGGCGGCTCGACGGTGATCGGCCCGCTGCTGGTAGGGCTGAACAAGCCGGTTCAGATTGTTTCGCTCAATGCCAAGGACTCAGACATCGTCAACATGGCGGCGATTGCGGCTTATACAGCGGGGGCTTGACGAAACGGTCCGCGCCGCGGACGAAAAGCCGACGACCTGGCTTTCTGACGGGACGGGTGTCCAGAACGCCGCCGGACGTCAGCCCATAAGAGATTGATAAGATTCAGCTGATATAGAGAACCTCTTGCCGACATGCCGTAACGGCATCTACGGCGCGCTCAGACCGCCAAACGGGGGTGCGGCCATGAAGCATGACGGAGTTCCAGCATCCGCGGTCGGCCACGGGGCCTACCACGACGAGCGCCTGGACGCGCTTCTCAGCATCACCGGCCGCATGGACGGCTATCTCTACCGCTGCCGCAACGATGCGTCCTACACCATGCTCTACATCAGCGACGGCATTCTCACTGTTAGCGGTTATCGGCCGAGCGATTTCATTCACAACGCGGTGCGCGACTATGTCTCGGCCATCCATCCGGATGATCTCGCCGCCGTCTACGCCGCCGTCGACGGCGCGCTCGAGACGCGCTGCAACTGGAACGTCGACTATCGCATCGTCCCGCGGGTCGGCGAACCGCTATGGGTGCGCGAGATCGGCGGCGGTGTCTGGGACGACACCGGCGAACTCGAGTTCCTGGAAGGCTTCGTCGTCGACATCAGCGACCGCAAGGTTGTCGAGGACCTCAATTCCCAGCTGCTGCTGGATCTGAAGGCAGCCAACGAGGAGCTGTCCGCGCAGAAGCGGGAGATCGAGCTGGCGAAGCTGCAGAGCGACCATTCGGCCAACCACGATGCATTGACCGACTTGCCCAACCGGCGCGCCTTCCACGACGAACTGAAATCGGTGGTCGCGCGCTGCGGCGCCACCGGCGAGGCGGCCGGACTTCTGTTCATCGATCTCGACCGGTTCAAGGAAGTCAACGACACGCTCGGCCACGAGGCCGGCGATGCGTTGCTGCAGCGCGTGTCGAAGAACCTTCGCTCCATCCTGCGCAGTGACGATTTCGTGGCACGGCTCGGTGGCGATGAGTTCGCCTTCCTGTTTTCGGGAGAGCCGGACCTCGCGCGGCAAAAGGCGGTGCGGGTCGCCGAGCGCATCCTGGAAAGGCTGCAGATCAAAATCCCGGCACCGGATAGCGCCATCCAGATCGGGTGCACCGTCGGTGTCGCCATGTGTCCCCTGGATGCCGCCGATTCGGATGCACTGGTCGCTCTCGCCGACCGGCTGATGTATATCGGCAAGAAAAGTGGCCGCAACCGGTTGGTCACTGCCGGGGAACTGACTGCGGAACAACAGCCGTCGTCCGGATCTCGCCACCCAGTTCGCAAGACCGCCTAGGCGCGACTGGGGTGTACCAAAGCCATCAAGCCGGCGCGAACACGCGTGCGGCCTCGACGACCTCCTCGACCTGATCCTGCCGCAGCAGGTCGATCGGGACTTGGCCTTCGAGGTCGGCTGAGGGGCGCGTCAGCCACAGCCACGCCAGCCTCGGATTGCCGATCAGGGACAGCACGGCGCGGATGCCCGCCACCGGTCTGCCGTCGACGAACTGCGCCAGCGGGAAGACATGTTTGCGGCCGCCCTTGCGCAGGGCGATGACCTCGCCCCGCCTTTGCCAGCGGTGCAGCGTCGACCGCGCGATGCGCAGGTTCTCCTCAAGATAGGTCGATCCGGCGACGCGGCCCGCCCAGTCCTCGATCAGCATCGATTCGAGGTCGTCGGACTTTGGCGGCGAAGTTTGCTCGATATCGGCCAATAGCGTCGTCGGCGGATTTGTGGCGCCAGTGATACCGGATTCGCCGCGGCGCGCAGCCTCCGCCGCCAGCGCGCGCACGAATTTCGAGGCCAGGCCGGGAAGGTCGGCATGGATGGTGTCGATGGCGCGCTGGTGTTTCGGCGACAGCAAGGTGACCGCGGAAGCTATGCTGCCGGCGATCTTGCCGACCGAGACCATGGTGGGCTTGTTGATGGCCTCGTCATAGTGGGCAAGCGCGCGTTCGACATCCTCCGCGACCATCTCCGCGAAGTCGTCCTGCTTGAGGCCTTGGATCTGAAATCTGTTCATGCACCTGTCTTCCGGGCCGCGCGCTCCTCCCAGCGGCCGGCTGTTGAACTTCTAGAGCGGAAAGCGGAAATCGCCGCGGCAACAGATACAGCAGCCCGACAGCTTGCTGTCTTGCATTTCTTGACACCCCAACTGGCCGAGGGCGCACCGAAATGTCAGTCGGGGCGCCTGGATTGCGTGTAGGTGCGATGTGTGACAGCCGCGCGACGGTGAGCGCACCGACCGCCAAACCGCCGATCTCCCCCCTGGGGGAGATGCCCGGCAGGGCAGAGGGGGGCGCGAAGGATCGCTATGGAGCGATGTTTGCGCCCGAGCTCCACGTCCTTCTGACGACGTCGACGTCGCGCATGGATCCAGGAATTCATGCCGTCTATTTTGGGGTTGGCGCCAGTGTAAAGCCTTGGAGATGCAGGCAGGACAGCGCCCCCTCTGGCCTGCCGGCCATCTCCCCCACGAGGGGGGAGATCGGCAGTTGTCCCTAAAGCAAACCCGCCTGCTCGGCCTCGCGTCGCAAATTCTGCCGCGGCCTGGGGCCGATCTGCTGGATCACCAATCCGGCCGCCAGTGAGCCAAGGTCGCCGCAGGTCTGCAGGTCGCGGCCTTGCGTGTAGCCATGCAGGAACCCGGCGGCATAGAGATCGCCGGCGCCCGTCGTGTCGACCAGTTCCCTGATCGCGGTCGCCTTGATGACCACGGTCTCGTCGCCGCGCACGATCACCGAGCCTTTCTCCGAACGGGTCACGGCGGCGATCCGGCAATCCTTGCGGATCTGTGCCAGCGCCTCGTCGAACGACGAGGTCTGGTAGAGCGACTTGATCTCGTGGCTGTTGGCAAAGACGATGTCGACCGTGCCCGAACGCATCAGGTCGAGGAACTCGTCGCGATAGCGGTCGACGCAGAACGAATCCGACAATGTCATGGACACTTCGCGGCCTGCCGCGTGCGCCAGCTTCGCCGTCTGCCGGATCGCTTCCTTGGCGCGCGGCGGATCCCACAGATAGCCCTCGAAATAGGTGACCTTGGCGCCAGACGCCTTGTCGGCCTCGACATCCTCAGGGCCGAGTTCGACGCAGGCGCCGAGATAGGTGTTCATCGAGCGCTCGCCGTCGGGGGTGACGAAGATCATCGAGCGCGCTGTCGGCGGCTCGCCCTTGAGCGGCCTGGTGTCGAAGGCGACGCCCTGCGCATGGATGTCGTGGGCATAGATTTCGCCCAGCGCATCGTTGGAGACCTTGCCGAAGAAGGCCGCGCGGCCGCCGAAGCTGGCGACACCGGCCGCCGTGTTGCCGGCGCTACCGCCGGAGGCTTCGATCGCCGGGCCCATGCGGCTGTAGAGCAGTTCGGCGCGCTGGGTGTCGATGAGGTTCATCGCGCCCTTGATAATGCCGTTGGTCTCGAGGAATTCCTCGTCGCACTGGGCGATGATGTCGACAATGGCATTGCCGATGCAAAGCACGTCATATTTCGGCATCAATGTCTCCGCCAAAAACCCGAGCCGGCTTCTTGCCACGCCGGCCCGGCGCGGGTCTAGCGATTTGAAACCGTTTTGCCTAGGTCGTGACACGCAACTTTGGCGGATCAGGCTGGAACAAGCCAAAGGCGCATCCGCCACGAGGCGCTATGACAATTCGACCGTGGCCGAAGCATTTCGTCGCCACACGGCCTACAAGCCTGGCTCAGCCGATTCTGTTTCGAAGGCGAGCCAGCCCCCCAATGTCCACAAAGAGCATGTCTACAAGGAACGAGCCAGCAAAGAACGACATGACGACCGACCTGGCACTGCTCGCCGTGCTGGCGGTGCTCTGGGGCGCCTCCTACACCTTCATCAAGATAGGCGTCGAGACGATCCCTCCGGTCACCTTCATTGCCGCCCGCACCCTGATCGCGGGTGGCATCCTGTTCGCCATCATCCGCTGGCGCGGGCTGGCCATGCCGGGCGATGCGGCAAGCTGGCGTCGGTTCGCCTTCCAGGCATGCCTCAACAGTGTCATCCCGTTCACCCTGATCGCCGCGGCCGAACGTTCGGTCGATGCTGGCCTCGCCACCATCCTGAACGCGACCTCGCCGATCTTCACCTTCCTTTTGACCGCGCTCATCACCCGACACGAGCCGGTCACCTTGCGCAAACTGATCGGCGTCGGCACCGGCATTGCCGGTATCTGCCTCATCATTGGCACCGAGGCGCTGGGTGGTCTCGGTCATGAATTGTGGGCACAATTGGCAATCGTCGCGGCGACGATCTGCTATGCCGGCGCGGCGATTTTCGGCCGTGGTTTCAAGGGCCTCGACCCGATGCTGCCGGCCGCCGGCTCGATGCTCTGCGGTGCAGTCATTCTCGTGCCGCTCAGTCTTGTGTTCGACCAACCATGGACGCTGGCGCCATCAACGGCGTCGATCCTGGCCTTGCTGGGCCTGTCGGTCTTTTCCACCGCGCTGGCTTTCGTCATCTATTTCCGCCTCATACACACGCTGGGCTCGGTCGGCACCACCTCGCAAGCCTATCTGCGCGTGCCGATCGGCGTCGGCATCGGCGCCGTCTTCCTTGGCGAAAGCCTTGGTTCGACGGCATGGCTGGGAATGGCGTTTGTCGTGGCCGGGGTGGCAGCGATGACCATCCCGGTTCGCAACCCGGCGTTTGCACGGTAAACGCCCAACGCTTGTGCTCGCGGCCTGCGCCGCCTATCTCGGAGGCGTCCGCCCGCGCGGTGGTATCCGCTAGAGGGGTCCAAGCACAGTGATTTTCGACGCTGCCCGCACCGCGGCCTTCGAGCTGCTCTCGCGTCCCTTTCGCGCCGTGTTCTTCAAGACGCTTGGGCTGACTTTGCTGGCGCTGGTGGCCTTGTGGTTCGGTCTGACCAGCCTTGTCGAGTGGCTGGCCCTGCCATGGCTGCAGACGCTTTTGCCCGGCATGCCCTCCTGGGCCGGGTGGCTCGGCGGCATCATCGCGGCTATCGCGCTTGCCTTCGGCATGGCGCTGCTCATCGCGCCGGTGACGGCTGTTGTCGCCGGCCTGTTTCTCGACGATATCGCCGACGTGGTCGAGCGCACCGACTATCCCGGCGATCCGCCCGGACGTGCCATGCCGGCGCTGCGCTCGCTGGTGCTGTCGATGCGATTCCTCGGTGTCGTCGTCCTCGGCAACATCGTCGCGCTGCTGCTGCTTCTGGTGCCGGGCGTCAACATCGCCGCCTTCTTCATCGTCAACGGCTATCTGCTTGGGCGCGAGTTCTTCGAATTCGCCGCCATGCGCTTTCGCGGGGAAGACGAGGCCAGGGCCTTGCGCAGGCACTATGCCGGCACCGTGTTTCTCGCCGGGCTGCTCATCGCTGCCTTCCTCGCCGTGCCGCTGCTAAATCTGGTGACCCCGCTGTTCGCCGCCGCCATGATGGTGCATCTGCACAAGGCAATCAGCGCGAAACATGCTACCCACCGGGGCTAGGCTCTGCTCAGCGTAGAAGGAAACCGAGTCCGAGTTCGTCGTCCGCCTCGACGATGAACTCAGCCCGCCCGGAATAATAGGCGCGGCCGCCGACGCGGGCGATGATCGCCTCGTGCGGGCCAGCCTTCGCCGTCCGCACCACGGATCCGGAAAAACGCGAGCCGGCGATGCTCTCGAACATGCGTGTCTGCCCGATCGCGATCTCGCCCTTGGCATGCATGGCCGCCAGCCTTGCGGTGACGCCGGAGCCGGTCGGCGAGCGGTCGACCTCGGCCTCGGCGAAGACACAGACGTTCTTCGTCACCTCATTGGAAAATGCGTCGCGGCCATCGGTCAGGATGGTGCCGTAGAGGAAGGCCAGGTCAGAATGGTCGGGATGCGACAGCGGAAATTCGGCCTTCAGCCTGTTGGTCAGCGCGGTTGCCGCATCGACGAAATCGCGTACCCGGTCGCGGCCGAATTCGAGCCCGAATTGGTGGCAATCGGCCAGCGCGTAGAAAGCGCCGCCATAGGCGACGTTGAAGCCGATCGTGCCATGGCCCGCAAGCTCTATCGTCTGGCCGGCGAACAGGAACGCCGGCACGCTTTCGAACGACACCGCGCCGGCCTTGCCGTCCCTGACCTCGACCGAGGCGACGACCAGCCCGCACGGCGCCTCGATGTTGACGATCGTCACCGGCTCGCGTTTCGTCACCAGTCCTTCGTCTACGGCGTAGCGCCCGAGCGCGACGATGGCATGGCCGCACATGGTCGAATAGCCCTCATTGTGCATGAACAGCACGGCGAGATCGGCGCCGGGCAAGTCCGGCTCGACCAACAAGGCGCCATACATGTCGTAATGACCGCGCGGCTCGAACATCAGGATTTTCCTGAGATGATCGAGACGGTCGCGCACATAGGCGCGCTTCTCCAGGATCGTGCCCTTCGGAATATCCGGATAGCCGCCGGTGACGATCCTGAGCGGCTCGCCGCCGGTATGCATGTCGACGACGGTAAGCGTCATGAGATGGCCCTATCTAAGCTGAAGGTTTGCCGAACAGGGCCTGCAATTTGCCGAAAGGCATGGCGGCGCGGGTGAAGCCGAACGTGCCGTCCTGCTGGATCTCGCGCGCCGCCGTCTCCAGCATTCCATAGGCGAAATTGGTCAGCCATGGCCCGAGCGAGATGCGCTTGACGCCGGCCATGCCGAGATCGGCGATGGTGAAGCCGGGCCTCGCCATGACGTTGACCGGCTTGCCGACCGCCGAGCAGATCGCACGCACCATCTCGACGTCGCCGATGCCCGGCGCATAGAGCACATCGGCGCCGGCCTTCTCGAAAGCCTGCAGCCGCTTGATGGTGTCGTCGAGGTCGGACTTGCCCCACAGGAAATTCTCGGCGCGCGCGGTGAAGACGAAATCGCGCTTCAGTGCGCGAGCCGCCTCTACGGCCGCCGCGACGCGCTCGACGGCATGCGAGAAATCATAGATCGGCTTGTCCGGGTCGCCGGTGTGGTCCTCGATCGAGCAGCCGGCAAGGCCGGCCGCTTCCGCCGCGAAGACGGTTTCCGCGGCACTGGTCGGGCTGTCGCCCTTGCCTTTCTCGAGATCGGCCGAGACCGGCAGGCTGGTCGCCGCCGTCAGCTCGCGGCAATGGTGGATCATCTGGTCGAAGGTCACGGCGCCATCCGGCAGGCCGCGCGAAAAGGCAAAGCCGGCGCTGGTCGTCGCCAGCGCCGTGAAGCCGAAAGAAGCCAGCAGCTTCGTCGTGCCGATATCCCAGGGATTGGGCATGACGAAGGTCGAGGCATGCAGGTCGCGAAAGATCTTGCCCTTGTCCATGGTAGTTCCCCCATCATGTGCGGTGTGGCTAAACGGGTTCTATCGTGCTCTTTTTGGCCGGGCAAACGAATGCGGTTGGTTCAGAAGCGTTTGGCGTTCTCTCCTGCCAATTTGTCCAGCGCGTCGGAATCCTTGGCGTAGCGCGATGTCTTCTGATGGCGGCATATGACTGGCAGGATGGGTTTCATGCGCGGCCTCAGGTCTGGCGGGCCAAGCTACCACGGCCGATCGAGGCGTACAGCAGTAGGCTGGAGATCAGGTCAGTGGATCGGCACCAGCCCGGCCAGCTCGCGCATGTCGTCGAACACTATGCCGCCGGCCTGGATCAGGCCATCTCGGTCGGAATGGGGATCGGCGTAATAGGAAAACACCCGCATGCCGGCGGCGATGCCCGCCTGCGTGCCGGCGACGCTGTCCTCGATGACGATGCAGTCGGCGGGCGAAAAGCCCATGGTCTTGGCCGCATGCAGGAACAGGTCGGGAAACGGCTTGCCGCGCGCGACCATGGTCGAAGAAAACATTGCGTGCTCGAACAGCGGTAACAGCCCGGTCTGGCCGAGCGTGATGTGCATCTTCGACACCCTGGCCGAGGTCGCGACGCAATAGGCGATGCCGGCTGAACGCACGGCTTCGACAAACTCGCGGACGTAGGGGATCGCCTCGACGCCATGGGCGAACAAGTCGGGCAGGCCGGCATTCCAGCGATCGACGAAATCGGCGCCGAGCCTGACGCTGGTTTCCTCTTCGATCTGTTTTTGCACCGACGCCATGCTGCGGCCGGAGAAATTCTTGCGGCAATATTCGAAGCTTGTCGGATAGCCGGCGGCGCTCAACCATTCGGCGAGGCGCCGATTGGCGAGGTTCTCGGTGTCGACCAGGATGCCATCGCAGTCGAAGATGACAAGTTTAGGCAGTTCAGACATCAGGCGGTGCCGGTCGATCCGAACCCGCCCGTGCCACGCGCCGTGCCGCCGGCCAATGTGCGTTCTTCCCCGGCCGCCTGCGTCACCGCCGCGAAGACGATCTGGGCGATGCGCATGCCGCGCGTCACGGCAAAGTCCTCGTCGCCGAGGTTGATCAGCAGCACCTTCACCTCGCCGCGATAGTCGCTGTCGATGGTGCCGGGCGTGTTGAGGACGGTCAGCCCATGTTTGAAAGCAAGTCCGGAACGCGGCCGCACCTGACCTTCCATGCCTTCCGGAATTTCCAGGATCAGCCCGGTCGGCACCAAAGCGCGTTTGCCAGGCAGGATCAGCAGCGGCCGGTCGTCGGGCACCGCGGCGCGCAAATCCATGCCGGCCGCACCGGTGCTTTCATAGGCTGGAAGGGGAAGTCCTTCACCATGCGGCAACCTGACGAAGCCGACGGTCGGACCGATGACGGAGGGAGTTTGAAGGGCTGCGCGCATAAAATCGATCCTATCGGCGCGAACGGCGATTCGGTCAACTCGACCGCAATGCTATCAACGTCTTTCTTTCAGGCATCACTATGACCTGGTCATCGGAACGACGGTGGTCTCCTTGATCTCCTCCATCACGAACGAGGCGGAAACGTCCGACAGCGCCACCTTGGCGATCAGCCGCTGGTAGAGCCGGTCATAGGCCTTCACGTCGGCGACGCGGGCGCGCAAGACATAATCGAGGTCGCCGGACATGCGGTAGACGCCGGTGATCTCGGGAAAGCCGGTCACCGCCGCGCGGAACTTCTGCAGCCATTCCGGGTCGTGGTTGGACGTGCGGATCAGGATGAAGACGGAAAGGCCAAGTCCGAGCTTTTCGGCATCGACCAGCGCCACCCGGCCGATGATGACGCCATCCTCTTCCAGCCGCTTCACCCGGCGCCAGCAGGCATTGCGCGACAAGGCCACCCGCTCCGACAGCTGGTCGACCGACAGCGTGCCGTCGCGTTGCAATTCGCTCAGCAATTTCCGGTCGATTTCGTCGATTTCCAATGCCATATGGGATGTTTGTCCCATCAATGGGCCAAATACAAGGATAATTTGAGACCGATGAACCGGCGAAGCGTGTCAGGATACTCATATCAGGAACTTCAAGCGCTGAAGGGGAACCAGCATGTCGGTCGCAAGGATTTTCACCTCTCATCCGGCCAAGGTCGGCGAAACCTATTTCGGCCACATGGCCTTTGCCGCTTGGTTCTCATCGCGGCTGCTGATGGCGGCGGGCGCCGCGCTCGTTCACGCTTTCTTGCCATTTCTGTTTGAAACTACAGCCAGCCGAATCGTTCGCGAACTCTACGAGCGGACGCACAACAGAGGCACACACGCGACCAAGGAGCCCGCGGCTCTTATGGATCGCGCCTAGAGGACGACAGAAGCGATGTGCCGATGGGCGGCCTATCTCGGTGAAGCGGTCTTTCTCGAAGACATCCTCACCGCGCCCTGCCACTCGCTGATCGCCCAAAGCCATTGCGCCCAGGAAGCAAAGTCGCCGACCAATGGCGACGGCTTTGGCCTTGCCTGGTATGGCGACCGTCCGGAGCCCGGTCTTTACCGCGACATCCTACCGGCCTGGTCCGATCCCAATCTGAAGAGCCTGTGCCGGCAGATCAAATCCGGCCTGTTCCTCGCCCATGTGCGGGCCTCGACAGGCGGCGCCACCAGCCGGATGAACTGCCATCCGTTCATCTCCGGCAACTGGTCGTTCATGCACAACGGCCAGATCGGCGGCTTCGAGAAGATCCGCCGCGCGCTGGAGAACTCGCTGTCCGACGCCGTTTTCGACCAGCGCGAAGGCACCACCGATTCCGAGTTGTTTTTCCTGCTGATGATCGACGAAGGGTTGGCCGGTGATCCGCAAGGTGCCGTCTCGCGTGCCACCAGCCGCGTGCTCGACGCCTCTCACCGCGCCGGTCTCGATCCGTCACTGAAACTCACCGCCGCCTTCTCGGAGGGGCAGGCTCTTCACGCTGTGCGTTATGCGACCGACGCCCACGCGCCGACGCTCTACACCTCCACCTTACGCAAGGGCGGCGGCCGCTGCATCATGTCCGAACCGTTTGACCGCGAGGGCGGCGATTGGCAGGCTATTCCGCCATCAAGCTTTGTCACCATGACCAGGGATGGCATGGCTATTCGTCCCTTTGCTCCGGCTGCGGCGAAGCTGGCCCTGGCCGTCTAGTTGCAAATCACGGCAACGTCGCGCGCATCGGCTGGCAATCACCCTCAGGGGTTTTGCGGCGCGCTGGAATGTCTCAGCCAATGGCGGTCGAAGACGTCGAGAATGGCGCGGAACTCGGCTGGCGGGATCTGGTGGACGCCGCCATCGCTGCCTCCCACGAGGAACCGTATGAGTTGTCGGTCGACCTGCTCCGGCTGGTCGATGGATATGCCGAGCGATGCCAAATCCTCTGATATCGACTGGTCGCCTAGCAGGTATCCGCCCCACGAGGTGGTCCCAGGCGCCGGATCGTGCAGGCGTACCATGAGGATCCTGGTCAATGACGGCAGGGTCTCCGGGCCGATAATAGCGGTTCCGCACATATACCCGCCAAGCACACTTCCCGGCTGCGACTGCGGCAACAGGCTGATGAAGAACTGGGCATCGCCGCCCGCTTCCTTCAGATGCACGTAAAGAGCGCGCTTGGCCGGCGTGACCGGGCCGCCAAGCACCAGCTGGCCTGTCGGCAAGGCTTCGCGATATGTGGCGGTCAAGCCATGCAGACCAGGCCCTGCCTCGATCGACAGGATGCCCTTGATGATCTGGCCGCGATAGTAAGGCGACCAGGCGCGCGAATAACATGCATAAGCACCGGTCAGCGCGAACACGAGGCTGCGCTCATCATGGCTGGAGGAGGCATCGAATTGATTGCCGGCGCGGCGTTCGAGCACCGCGCTGTCGACGCCGTGGCGGGCTGCGATGGCTGCGGTGAAGTGCGGCAGGTCGCAGTCGGCGATCCATGAGCCGGGCTGCTCCAAGCGAAGCAGCTTCGCCCAATCGTCATAGACACTGTGCTCGCGCGGCTGGGCGCGACCTTGCAGCCATTTGTCGGCGCGGCCGAGATCGAACGCGGTCTTGGGATTAACGGCTCGGAACGCCGCCGCCAGATCCTTGCGGGTGACGGTCCCCAATAACGCCGACGTCAGCCGCAATTTCTGCGCGATGTGCTGTGCCATACGGCTGCCTCTTGCTGCTTGCTGTCTGCCATATCATGCTGCATCTATCCTTTCACGATATATTTCCATTAGCTAATATTCCAGGAATTCCAGAGAATTCCACGGTATTCCGTACGTGCTGCCTTTTCCGGTAGCGGTCCGGCGCTAAGCTCGCGGAGGGCAAGGGGCATATCTTCCGCGAGAACGTGCTGAACGTGGGCCGAGCACGTCCCTTCCTTCGCAGAGCACTGACACGCTCCAATCGAGCAACGGGCAACCAAGCTCAAGGAGCCTGCTGGCAACCTTACGTTGTGGCACCTCAACCTGAAGGAACGACCGGATGACCTCGAATGCCTCTTCCAGACTGACGTTCATTGTATTTACCGCTGGTTGTATCGCGTTGGCGCTGCTCTTCCGATACGCGCCGGCCGGTGAATTCCCCTCGAAATATATCAAGGCCGCACCGGTGGCGCTCGCCGCAAATCCGACGCGCATCGACGTCGACAATGAGGCGCACGCCATACGCTTCTACATCGATGGCAAACAGGTCGCCTTGCTCGATCAGTCCGGTTTCAGGCAGTGAGGCGCCAAGCCGCGCAAGCCCGCGCGGCGGTTTTGAGTGCATGAGACAAGAACTTGGGCACGACGCATGGGTGATCCAGAAAATGCGGAGCGCTTTGGAGCCAGAGAGGAAACCGTCATGAAACTCGTTCTGTCCGCGTTGCTTGTGCTGCTTGCCTTGTCGCAGGTGGCGGAGGCGAAGAAGAAAGTCTTGGTGACGCAGGACAATGCCGCCAAGGCGCAGGCGACCCGGCCACCGCTCGACAACGCATCGACAGGCGGGATTAGGCCGGCCGCGGATGCAAAGGCGCCAGCCACCGACGGGATGCAGTACCCGCCGGCGCTGTATTTCAATTTCCTTTAGGCCGGTTGCTGGCCGGCGTCGGATCGATGACCCGTGCGGCATCGGCCGCTGGCTTTCGCCGTCCGCCGGGCTATTGAGCGAAGCGTCCCAATCCATAAGGCGCCAAAAGCGGGTCGCGCTCGCCCTCCAGTATTTCCCGTGCGGCGAACAGGCCGACGGCCGGCGCCAGCGTGATGCCCGAATGCATGACCGCGACATAGACGCCGTCCATGCCCTCGGCGCGGCCGATGATCGGAAAGCCGTCGATCGGCGTCGGTCGGTAGCCGACCGTGTGGAAATCCAGTTCCAGCCCGTCACTGTCGCGCAGCATGGCCTTCATGGCCGCGAACAGCGCGCGGGCGGTGTCTTGCGGATCCATGCCCGGATCGGCACCTCCGAAATCCGAACCGGCGATGATTCGCCCTTCGGCTGTCTGGCGCATGTGCAGCCGCTCGGCCAGCACCAGGCCGTTAAGCAGCTTTTTGTAAGGCCGAGAGTGAACGATCAGGCCGGGCGGTGTCTCGATCGGCAGGTTGATCCCGGCCGTCGCGGCGATGTCCGGGGAGCCGACGCCGGCCGCGATCACCACCTCGTTGGCGGCAATCAGGCCATGCGATGTGTCGACACCGGTGATCTTGCCACCGGTCTGGACCAGCGCCGTGACCGTGCTGGAGATGATGCGTGCGCCATGTCGCTCCGCGTCTGCCAACAGTGCGCGGGCGGCGGCCACCGGCTCGGCGACACCCTCCTCAGCCACATGCAGGGCAAACTCGGGAAGCTCGGCGAGATTTGGCTCGATGCGCGCCGCGCCGGCGCGATCGACGCGCTCGATGCCGTAACCCCAGGCGGAATGCTCCGTGGCATAAGTTTCCATTGCGGCGGCCGGCAAATCCCAGCACAGGCCGCCGCACCAGCTGAGCGGGAGGCCGGGCAGGTCCTGCGCCAGCCGCGACCATTCGGCCATCGCGCGGGTGCGTAGCCGGAAATACGGCTCCGGATTGCCCCAACTTGCGTTGATCCAGGCGAACGAGTTCGGCGTCGCCACCCCGCCCGCGGCGCTGTCGGCGATGACCGTCACCCGCGCCCGCGCCTTGGTCAGATGCCAGGCGATGGAGGCACCGATGATGCCGGCGCCAATAACGATCACTTGTTTGGCCGCTGTCATGTTCGCTCCTTTGCCTCGTCATTTCGTGGGGATGTTCATCCAGTGCCATCCCGGCAGCCGCTTGCCAACGCGAAATATGCGGCAATGCTCTCGTCCGAACCACGGCGTGACCGACTCCGTGCTCTGACGGACGGGCGGCAACCAGCGGCGTCCGCCCGCCGGACCGGTCGACAGCTTGGCACTGCGCTGCTAGAAGCCCGGCCTGTCACACGGAAATCCCAGAGAATGCCCGAAGCAATAGAAGAAGAAGTGGCGCGCCGCCGCACCTTCGCGATCATCGCGCACCCGGACGCCGGCAAGACGACGCTCACCGAAAAGCTGCTGCTGTTCGGTGGCGCCATTCAGCTTGCCGGCGAGGTCAAGGCCAAGAAGGACAAGATCCAGACCCGGTCCGACTGGATGAAGATCGAGCGCGAGCGCGGCATTTCGGTCGTCACCTCGGTGATGACCTTCGAGTACGAGGACAATGTCTTCAACCTGCTCGACACGCCCGGCCACGAGGATTTCGCCGACGACACTTATCGCACGCTGTCGGCGGTCGACTCGGCCGTCATGGTCATCGACGCCGCCAAGGGCATCGAGCCGCGCACGCTGAAACTGTTCGAGGTCTGCCGCCTGCGCGACATCCCGATCATCACCTTCGTCAACAAGATGGACCGCGAAAGCCGCGATCCGTTCGAGATTTTGGACGAGATCGAGCAGAAGCTGGCGCTGGACACCGCGCCCATCACCTGGCCGATTGGTCGGGGAAGAACCTTTTCGGGCACTTACCATCTGGCGTTGAACGCGGTGCGCAAGGGCGACGACGAGAAGGAACGCACGCCGGTAAACGGTCCCGATTCCAATCGCGTTGCCGGGCTGTTGCCGGAAAACGAGCGCGAGGCCTTCATCGAGGAGCTGGAATTGGCGCGCGGAGCCTGCCGGCCGCTCGACATCGACGCTTTTCGCGAAGGCCACCTGACGCCGGTCTATTTCGGCTCGGCGCTGCGCAACTATGGCGTCCGCGACCTGATCGAGGCGCTTGGCGCCTTTGGGCCGCCGCCGCGCGCGCAGGAAGCCGATACCCGCAAGGTCGAGGCGACCGAAGAGAAGATGACATCCTTCGTTTTCAAGATCCAGGCCAACATGGATCCCAACCACCGCGACCGCATCGCCTTCGTCCGAGTCTGCTCGGGCAAGCTCGAGCGCGGCATGAAGGCCAGGCTGGTGCGCACGGGAAAACCGATGTCGCTGTCGGCGCCGCAATTCTTCTTCGCCCGCACCCGCGTCACCGCCGACGAGGCCTTCGCCGGTGATGTCGTCGGCATTCCCAATCACGGCACGCTGCGCATCGGCGACACGCTGACCGAGGGCGAGGAGATACTGTTCCGCGGCGTGCCGAATTTCGCCCCGGAAATCCTGCGCCGTGTCCGCCTCGGCGACGCTATGAAGGCCAAGAAGCTCAAGGAAGCGCTGCACCAGATGGCCGAGGAGGGCGTCGTGCAGCTGTTTTCACCCGAGGATGGTTCACCAGCGATTGTCGGCGTCGTCGGCGCGCTGCAGCTCGACGTGCTGAAGGAACGGCTGAACTTCGAATACACGCTGCCCGTCGAATTCGAGATGTCGCGCTTTTCCGTCTGCCGCTGGATCTCGGCCGACGACAAGGCCGAGGTTCCCCGCTTCATCGAGGCGCATCGCGGCGACATCGCCCGCGATCTCGACAACGACCCGGTGTTTCTGGCCCAGCACGCCTTTTCGCTGAACTACGAGGCCGAGCGCTGGAAAGCGATCCGCTTCGCCACGATCAAGGATTATCAGGTCCGCGACAAGGCGGCTTGAAGTTCTCCCTTCTCCCCGTTTTACGGGGAGAAGGTGCCCGAAGGGCGGATGGGGGGCAGCGCCAACCTCAAGAATTAATGGACCCCTATATGCCCCCGGCCCTTCGCAGGCTCAGGGCGTTCGAAGCTCGAAAAGCCAAGCAATTGGCTTTTCGTCCGCTACGCGGACCGCTTCTCACCCCCTGGCCGCTTCCTCGATCTTGGCGATGTCGATTTTGACCATCTTCATCATCGCTTGCATCACCCGGTCGGCCCTGGCCTGATCAGGGTCGCGAAGCAGTTTCGGCAATTGCTCCGGCACGATCTGCCAGCACAGGCCGAACTTGTCCTTCAGCCAGCTGCACGCGACCGGTTGCCCGCCTTCGACAAGCTTGTCCCAGAAATAGTCCACCTCTTCCTGCGTCTTGCAGTCGACGGAGAGCGAGATCGCCTCGGTGAACTTGTGTTGCGGGCCGCCATTGAGCGCCTGGAATTCCACACCGTCGAGCTCGAACGACATGACCAGCACCTGGCCTTCACGATCGCCGCCGCTCTTGCCCCAGCGCGTCGTGCTCAGCACCTTCGAATTCTTGAAGATGGAAACGTAAAAATTCACAGCCTCCTCGGCCTGGGTGTCGAACCACAGGAAAGTCGAGATCTTTTGCATGTCGTGCTCCTCGGGTTGTCTTTTGCTGTTGCAGGGAAACGGCAGGTTTCGAGAATGATGCCATATCTTGCCGTTTGTCCAAGGACGGGCATGCGGCATGCAATCCGACAGCAGGCCGCAATTTTTTCGGAAGCTCTGGTTTTTTGCGGGGAATCTGGCGCATTGCAAAATTGTGGCCAGACCATACTTGCGCGTCTATAACGCCTGCGGTCCGAATTCAGCTCCGCCGCGCCATTCCTGGGCTGCGGCCAGCCACCAAGGAAAAAATATGCCTGCCTATCGCTCCCGCACCACCACCCATGGCCGCAACATGGCCGGCGCCCGCGGCCTCTGGCGCGCCACCGGCATGAAGGACAGCGATTTCGGCAAGCCGATCATCGCGGTGGTCAACTCCTTCACCCAATTCGTGCCGGGCCATGTCCATTTGAAGGACCTCGGCCAGCTGGTCGCTCGCGAGATCGAGAAGGCCGGCGGCGTCGCCAAGGAGTTCAACACCATCGCCGTCGATGACGGCATCGCCATGGGCCATGACGGCATGCTCTATTCGCTGCCGTCGCGCGAGCTGATCGCCGATTCCGTCGAGTACATGGTGAACGCGCATTGTGCCGACGCCATGGTCTGCATCTCCAACTGCGACAAGATCACGCCCGGCATGCTGATGGCCAGCTTGCGCCTCAACATCCCGACCGTCTTCGTTTCCGGCGGGCCGATGGAAGCCGGCAAGGTGGTGCTCGCCGGCAAGACGCAGGCGCTCGACCTGGTCGACGCGATGGTCGCGGCCGCCGACGACAAGATCTCCGACGAGGACGTCAAGGTCATCGAGCGTTCGGCCTGCCCGACCTGCGGCTCCTGCTCGGGCATGTTCACCGCCAATTCGATGAATTGTTTGACCGAGGCGCTTGGCCTGTCGCTGCCGGGCAACGGTTCGACGCTGGCCACGCATGCCGACCGCAAGCGTCTGTTCGTCGAGGCCGGCCACCTGATCGTCGATCTCGCCCAGCGCTACTACGAGCAGGATGACGAAACCGCGCTGCCGCGCAACATCGCCTCGAAGGGCGCCTTCGAGAACGCCATGACGCTCGATATCGCCATGGGCGGCTCGACCAACACCGTGCTGCATATCCTGGCCGCCGCGCATGAGGGCGAAATCGACTTCGATCAGGACGACATCGACGCGCTGTCGCGCAAGGTGCCGGTGCTGTGCAAGGTGGCTCCGGCCAAGTCCGACGTCCACATGGAAGACGTCCACCGCGCCGGCGGCATCATGGCGATCCTCGGCCAACTCGACAATGCCGGCTTGATCAATCGCGACCTGCCGACAGTTCATACGTCAACCCTCGGCGAAGCGCTCGATCGTTGGGATATTTCCCGCACGACCAGCCAGAGCGTGCGCGATTTCTTCCTCGCCGCCCCTGGCGGCGTGCCGACGCAGGTCGCCTTCAGCCAGGATCGCCGCTGGGACGAACTCGATCTCGACCGCGAAAAGGGGGTCATCCGCTCGGCCGAATACCCCTTTTCCAAGGACGGTGGCCTTGCCGTGCTGAAAGGCAATCTGGCGCTCGACGGCTGCATCGTGAAAACCGCCGGCGTCGATGAATCGATCCTGAAGTTCACCGGCCCGGCGCGCGTCTTCGAAAGCCAGGATTCGAGCGTCAAGGCGATCCTGTCCAACGAGATCAAGGCTGGCGATGTCGTCGTCATCCGCTATGAGGGGCCGCGCGGCGGCCCCGGCATGCAGGAAATGCTCTACCCGACCAGCTATCTGAAGTCGAAGGGGCTGGGCAAGGCCTGCGCGCTGGTCACCGATGGCCGTTTCTCCGGCGGTACGTCGGGCCTGTCGATCGGCCATGCGTCGCCGGAAGCCGCCGAAGGCGGGCTGATTGGCTTGGTGCAGGAAGGCGATACGATCGAGATCGACATCCCGAACCGCAGCATCCGCCTTGCTGTCGACGATGCGGAAATCGCGGCCCGCCGGGTGGCGATGGAGGCCAAGGGCGCCCTGGCCTGGAAGCCCGAGGAAAAGCGCAAGCGCAAGGTGACGACCGCCTTGCGCGCCTATGCCGCCATGGCGACCAGCGCGGCCAAGGGCGCGGTCAGGTTCGTGCCGGAATAGGGCGGTTCTTCCTTCTCCCCCTGTGGGCTAGCGTGCGCACACATTTGCTTCGGGTTGATTTTGCGAGGCGAGAACGAAGCCGTCTGTGATG